>JBNMHA010000069.1:0-11532 GCA_050872545.1 Spirochaetales bacterium
ATTATCAGCTTCCCTTCAAATCCTAAAAGGTTGAATCCACTTTTAGGATTTTTTTATTCACCGCTTGCAAATATGGCTATCACAGGCTGCAAATGTTGTGTAGATAGAATTTCTTGTAAATCTGCTATATAAAACAAATTATATTATTTTATTGCAAATATGGCTGTCTGCAAATTGCAAATACTGCAAAAGAAAATATTCTTGTAATATTGTTATATAAAACAAGTTGCGTGAATTTGATATTATTTGTGATTATTTTCATATTAAATATATTTATTTTCACAAAATCAATCAAACTTGACAATAAGCAATGAAAATAATACTGGTAATGTACACTTTCTTTTATTCAATACCTATAGAGGCGTTTTTACGTCTCTATTTTTTTGCAATTACAAAAATTATCAAGCTCTGTTTCTTCAACTTTTTCGATTGACGGAACAGACATGCACAAACTACCGGACGAATTGTTCCCGGCGACTTCAATGCTTTTCATCATAATAATTAAAGATAAATTGACTTCCAAACATGCTAATTTTTAAGCTAAAAGCGGATTTTCAAAACAAGCGTAAAAACACCGTTTTAAGCGATGTTTTTTTATCTAATAAGAAATTATATTCAATGAATTATTTAAAAAAAATTAAACGGCATTAAACGCATTTTTAAACAAGGTCTGAATGATATTCAATTATGAAAAAGTACTCACATTTTCTATTTAAAGTAAGATTTAGATTAATTAGTTAATTAGTATATTTAAAAACACTAATATAACGATATATGTTATTAATTTCACATAATAATATCAACTTTCACAAAAAATATTTTAATAATCATTATTGCAAATAAAAAAAGGATAGAGTTCATTTTATGAAGTCTATCCTTTTGTTTTACTCAATGCTGTTTAATCGTTTTCTAACTGTTCAAATAGCTCGTCAAGCTCTGTTTCTTCAACTTTTTCGATTGGTGGAACAGACACGCACAAACTACCGGACGAATTGACACCGGCAACTTTTACAAAAAAATATTCCGGGTCTTGTCCTTGTGATATTTTCGCTGTTTTATCCGCTTCTATTGCAACCTGTAAGTTAATCAGTCTATCGGCTTCTTCTTTTGACATTTCAATAACATCATCGGCAACATATATTTTGCCATTATGTCTGGTATTTTGTTTTATTCTTACTTTTTTTAACTCTGCCATTTTTTCCCCTATATTGCATCTTTAATTAAAAATGCACTGTTTCTATTTCTGATTAATACTTTCAATAATGTTGTATATTCAAGATTAAAAATTTTTCCATCATCTGACCAATGCAAAATTTGTGGATATTTCTCATGAATATAAATATTACCAACGCCGTTATTTTCCGGCATATTAACCGCTTCAGCTGGAGCCAATGCAAACAAAACATCATTTCCCCAAACATACGATTTTTTATACTTTTGCTTTCCAATAAGAACATCGCCGGACAAATCAAGATATTCTTTCAATCCATCCGCTGTAATACCGCCCCAGCTGTTTCCGTCAAAACGTTTCTTAACAAATGGATTTTCTTTTAACACATTCCAAACACTTTGACTTATAACCAGATTAACATTACTGATAAATGCAGTCTTACTTTCCATTTCTTCCGTTTTCGCTTTAAGAAACGGTAAAGGGTCAAAATCTGGATTATTGAATTTATAATCATCTGTTAAAGTTATTTTGTTATTCTCTGAATATGCTTTATAGTCTCTTAATTTCAACGCAGTTTCTAATTCTACAGCCTTCAAAACATATCGTCGCAGCTTAAAAGCTATATTGACCGGAATGCGTTCACCGTATAAATCATATTCTCTTTTGTCATAAAAATTAGCTAAACAATACTCATCCAATTCAATTTCTTCTGTGTTTAACACATTTGTTTCTATAAATTGCGTTTGTCCTCTTTTTGGTCTAATACAATTTGCTATGTCAAATTCATCATTAGGATATACCGCAATTTCAAAATCATTACTTCCTACCGGAATAAAAGGAAGCAGTTTATAAAAAGTCAAATCTTTCAATTTTGATTCAGTACATAATGCTGTTAATTCTCTGTCGCAATATTCCATTAATCCCATTTTTATATTTTTTTGTTCATACGTATCTAGGTTTTTAATGCGTTCTTCTTTTTGCTGAATATATTTTGAGAAAAATTCATCTCTCTTAATCGCTTCCTGTTTAATATAATTTTCAGTTTCAATAGCTTCTTTTCTTTGTTTTTCAGCTATATCCGCAAACATTTTTTGAGTTTTCACCCAATTTAAAAAATCATCGTTATTATTAGTAGTGTCGTTCATTCTGCATTCTCCAATTCTTTTATTTGTTTGTTATTCGCTTCTATTATTGCCTCTGCTTTTTTTATTAATTCTTTGAGTTCTTCAATTTCTTTGTGTATTTTTTCTTTTTCAGATTCTACATCTGCATTTTCAGATTTGTTTTTTAAATCATCTTCTAAAAACTCTGCAAATTCCGAATCTGTTTTTACCTTTGAAAATAAATCAAATTCTGCAAAGCAATTGCCCTTTTCAAGTTGTATTCCCAGCTCTGTAATATCCGAATCATTCGATATAATGAATGTATCGCCTAAACCTTTTACCGCCGGCGGATACGCGCCCAAAAAACCAACATGTCGCAAAGTTGCTTTATCATTCAATTTTATAGAACAAAAACGATATGCACCGCTTTTTAATGCTTCAATAAGTTTATCATCAACCATATCAGCAAATGCAAAAAGTTTATCTTTTAAGATTTTCAAACTAACAACTTGTCCGTAAGAGGGCTTATCATCCGGCGGATGACCTAAAACCAACGGAGCATAATTTTTTTCTGTTCTCTCGTTGTTATACGCAGTTTCGATTCTTTCTAAATCTTTTTGCGTGTAAGTTATTGTTTTGCCGTTCATGTCTGTGAATGTTCCGGCTTTAAAGATTGGTATTAATAGCGTATTTGCCATGATTCCTCCTTTTCTTCTATACCTAACATTAAGTATAGAAGAATTTTTGATTTTGTCAAATATGCTTGGTAAGATTATTTTGTATCCTATACGTAAACAACGCTCTTTTTATTCAATCAATATTTATTAATCAAAAACAGTATATTTTTAAAAGTTTTAAAAGTCTGAAACTCAAAAATAAAGGCGTTTTAAAGGTTATTTTGCAAAAATATCCTTTTAATCACCGCATGAAAACGTTTTTTTCACTCTTAGAAAAATAGCATTTACAATTTTGATTTTTGAAAGTTTTTTGTAATCGCATCTAATTTGCAGTATTTAGCAGACTTATGAGATTTTAAAAGTTATAAAATCATTTCTAATTTGGCATATTATGTAAATTCATTGCGCTGAAATCGGGAGGTTTTGCCCGAAAATAGCGAATTTTTCTTAAATTCTTTGACAAAATTACTTTCTTGTAACTCTGTTTCTATTCCCACGTTACGCGCTTTTTGTGCAAAAAAAAGTGTGCAAGAATTATGTCAAAATACAATTATGAGGTAAAATAAAAAGTTTGCAGTTTGGTTGACTGATTTATATTTGATTTTGGGATTGAGGTCTGACACCATTGCTTCGAGCGAAAACTAAGGGACAGGTCTGTATACTGTTTTAGGTCTGTCCCTTGTGGTTCTTGCGTGTAACTTGGTGTCAGACCTATATTCCATTTTAGTATTAGGGGCTGTCCCCAGCAAGAAAACAAATCGAGTTTCTTCCTTAATTATATGCCGTTGCTTCAATGCAATTACTGCTATAAAAAAAAGTGTACCCTAAAAATTGTCTCCAACTTTTGGGTACACTTCAATTACAGCCGACTATTAAAATTACAATGCAAATGTTTGTCTTGCTATATTCCCATTTTCATCTACAATCACAAAGTTAAAGCCCTTAACTTCTGGCAATCTGTTTCCCTGTTTAGCAGCTTGAATAAGGAAAGAATTATTTTCATCCTTTTTAATTGTGAAATCAATTTGGAAGAAGTTATCCTGAATGTAGTCATTTGTTTCGCCGTCATCCTCATAATAGCTTGCGGTACCGACACCGGAAACAAATGCGATTATTTCAACAGTGTTAAATGTTTTTCTGTCATCTTCAAGTATACCTGTTGGAATACCGCTGTTTTCTTTTATAAAGAATGCAACTTCATCTGTAGAATATTTTATATAAGAATTACCCGGCTGAACAACGGAAAAATCTTCAAGTCCGTTATTGCACAATCTTACATACAAATAAGGGCGATTGCCTGCCAGATAAACACTGCGTCCCTGCGCATTTGGCTGATGAACCGGCGCAATGAGAATGCTTCTGCCAAGGTAAAATTCATCCTGACATTCAAGTGATTGAGGCGATTTATCATAAAAAGCTGTCGGAGTGCAAAGCGGAGTAAGTGTTTTTACCGACTGGACAAATTCCGTATATATATAAGGAAGCAATTTGTATCTTGTGCGTATAAAATGACGCATACGATTCACTGTCTTATCATCAAAATTATACGGTTCCTGATTTCGCGTACCAAGTGCCGCATGATTACGGAACAAAGGACTGAATACGGCAAACTGCATCCAACGCAGTGCCAATTCATTAGAAACATTTCCGGAAAATCCGCAGACATCAGCTCCTGTATAAAAGAATCCGCAAATATTCAAGCCCACAAGCATTTGAATGTGTAGTAAAAGATGTTCCCACCAGCTTTGATTATCGCCCATCCATATTGCAGCCATTCGGTGCGCTCCGGCACTGCTGCTTCGTGTTAATAAGAAAATTCTTTTGTTCGGAAAATCTTTTTTGAACTCATCAACAGTTGCGCGTGTCATATTGAAGCTGTAAAGATTATGAAGATTTTCATGGTTTATGCTGCCGTTTTTTCCGTCGCCGACAGAGTGATACATTTCCGAATAATCGTCGCGGCGGTTTGCCAGTGAGCCTAAACTGTCGCGAATTTCAAAGAAATCCCAGCTGTTATTTATTGTACGTTCGGCAATTTTCTTTTTTGCTGCCTCAAGTTTGCGCGGTGTATAAAAAATTGCAGGTTCATTCATATCGTTCCAGATTCCGTCAATGCCGACATCCCACAGAAAATGATAAAGCTGCCCCCACCAACTTCTGACTTTATCATTTAGAAAATCGGGAAAATGAATCAAGCCGGGCCAAACCGCTGCCGTAAAATCGGTTTTTCCGTCCGCTTCTTTGCAGAAGTAATTATTTTTTACACCGTCTTCATAGATTGAGTAACCTTTTTCTATTCGCACACCCGGATCAATTATCGGAATCAGCCTAATTCCACGCTTTTTCATTTCTGCGGTAATTTTCTTGAAGTCAGGGAATTTTTTTTCATCTACAGTAAAAACTTTGTAATTATCCATGTAATCTATATCGATATAAATTGCGTCACATGGAATTCCGGCAGCTGCCATTTTGTCTGCGACTTCGGTAACAGTTTTTTCATCAGGGTAACTCCAGCGGCTCTGCTGAAAGCCAAATGCCCATTTAGGCGGCAAATAAGGCGTTCCGGTAAGCTTCAAATATTCGCGCGTAATTTGCAGTTCATTTTCGCCGGTAAAAATATACAAGTCAAAGTTTTCGGAAGGAATTTCTATTGATAAAATTTCGTATTGAGTAAATCCGGCATCTATTTGAAATTCTGTCGGGAAATCAATAAACACACCGATTTTCTCGTTTTTATCACTGATGATAAAAAAAGGATGCGAACCATAAAGCGACGCTTTTTCTTCGGTATGAGATGGGTCGTCGGAGTTCCACATCTTGTAAATATGGCTGCGTTTGTTTATTCCGCCTACTGACTCTCCCAGTCCGAAAATACATTGTTCCTTATTCATTGTGTATGTAAGTTTGCAGGATTCGGCGGTTCTTTCGCATTCAAACATCGGTAATTTTTCAACTTCGGTAAATGAAAGGTCGCTTGTGTCAATAATTACCGCTTCGGTTTTAAAAGGTTTGCCGAAACGAAATAATTTTGTTGACGGAGAAATCTGATTCATTTTGATTTTCATGTTTGCCCCTTTGAATTTAGAATAGTTAAAAAATTATATCACATTGCAAAACAGTGTTTTTTCAAATGAGCCGAAAATTATGCGCATGTAAGTTAAATGTTGCAGATTTTAATATTAATGGTAATCTTTCCGATAACTTGAATCAGAATTTAGAAAGGAAAAACTATGGATAAATCATTGGAAGAACGAATCAAAAAAATTCTTGAGCAGTGCACTCCGGAAGAATCACAAAAACTTCAGTCAAAAGTTGAGCCTCGTAAATTCAGTGATGAACCTTTTGTTAAGGAGTACAAAAATATTTTGAAAAGGCGGCGCGAATCATCATACCGGAGTGAAAACGATTACCACAAAGGCGAAGAAATACCGGAATCTGACGAACGAATGGCGCAGGCTATGTTGTGGCAAAATTCTATGGCAGATGAAGATTTGGATTCTGAAATTCTTGATGACGCAAGAGATTATGTGAAGTCACTGGTTTTTAAAATGAGAAGCTCTATATCTGCCTCTGCCGAAATGGAACTTTACATTATAAATTCTGTTTTGGATTTGTTTCAGAAAAAAGGATATTCGGAACAAACGTTGGAGCAAATTGAACAAATTACAATGGAAGAACTTGATAGATTAAAGAAGAACAGGGAAAAATGAAATGAAAATAAAGAAAAATGTGAAGCTTGAAAAGTGGACTACATTTAAGATTGGCGGTGAAGCTAAATATTTTTGCGAACCAAAAGACCAAAGTGAATATCTTGAAGCTATAAGCTTTTGTTTAAAAAACGGTGTAAAACCTATGCTTTTGGGTGCCGGTGCCAACGTCTTGTTCAGTGACAGTGTAGTAAATCGTATGATAATTTCCACATTGCATTGGAATAAGATTGAAATAGAAAGAGCCGCGCAGATTCTGCCGCCGGCTTGTACTTTGACAAAGAACGGCGGATGTTCTTCTGCGAAACGTGAAAATTGTTCGATAGCGGCTTACGGCGGCTGCAAACTGAAAGAACAGGAAAAACTTGCAGCTCTTGTGCGATTCGGTGCAGGCGTAACGATAGATGCTGCCGTAAAGTTTGCCGCAAAACTCGGTCTGTCCGGATTGGAATTTGCCGGCGGGCTTCCGGGAACAATCGGCGGTGCTGCATACATGAATGCACGATGTTACGGCGGTGAATTTTCCCATATTATAAAGGAAGTTAGTATTATCAACGAAGCTCTGCAATACAAAGTTATTTCGGGGACAGACCTCGATTACAGTTATAAACACAGTGTTTTTATGGAACATCCCGAGTATTGCATTGTTGATGTTGTGATAGCACTTATGCCGTCATCAAAAAAAATTGTCCGCGAAAAAACTAAAGAAAATTATCTTGACCGCCAGAAAAAAGGTCAGTTCGCATATCCGAGTGCCGGTTGTGTCTTTAAAAATGATTACGCTGTCGGTATTCCTGCCGGTAAACTTATTGATGAAGCCGGATTGAAAGGTTTTACTGTCGGTGGAGCGCAAATTTACGATAAACACGCTAATTTCATTATTAATAAGAAAAATGCCAAAGCTTCTGATGTAAAAAAAATAATCAGCGAAGTGCAAAAAAGGGTAGAGAAAAAAAGCGGCGTGCATTTGGAACCGGAACTGCAGGTTATAGACTAAATTAAAAATTACCTTGACATTATTTAACTAAGATGTTTTAAATCCCACCGATTACAGAAATAAAATTAAAATGATGAAAAATGTTTTAAAAAGTAGAAGAGGCGGAGGTTATGGTGGAATTAAGGGCGAATTTTAATGCAAGAATATTGAAATTAGAAAATCAATATGATATTCGCAGAGAACTTATAAATATAAATGCAGATAAAAGAGCGTTGGATGGTCTTGCTTCCAACATGGAATTTTTGCATGTGCGTTTGGAACAAGTCGATACTCGCATTGCAAATACAATAAAGCAGCTTGTAATCAAACTCGGCGGTGAAGCTGCAATCTCACAAGAAGCTTATTCTTATACAGTAAGAACTACAAGCATGTTGATTTCAGCCTCACGCAGAAACCTTGAATTTCTTGCAAAAAAGCTGGCTACTCCGCAGTACGAACTTGAGAATATCGGAAAAGAACTGGAACGCTGCCTTGATGAAGCACGCGGAAATTTTGTCATAGGAAATAAAGTTTTTGATTTCAGTCATACCGTGTATCTGTCCGGAATTGTGCGTCATCGACCGGGCGTTATGGAAAAACGCATTTTGGAAAAAGTTGAAAAATACTGCAAAGCCGGTACCGATATTATCGAAATATTAGCCGGTTATCCGGGCGGAATTCTTCAGCCGGAACCTGCTTCTTCCGAGGAATGCAGAGAATTTGCACACCTTGTTTATATGATAAAAAAGAATTTCCCTAATGTTGTAATTTCTACCGATATGGCAAAAGTTGGTGTTGCAAAAGCAGCTCTTGAGGCCGGTGCGGAAATGTTCTGCAATGTAATTCCTATTCGTTACAATCTGGAATTGATTCAGTTTATTGCTAAACATAACTTGCCTATGCTTCTGATGTATGCACCTGGTCTTAATCGGCTGCCGCAGCCTTTGGGTGTTGTCTCCGATATTTTGCGTGATATTCAGGCTAATACAAATTTTGCGGTAAGCAACGGAATTGCCAAAGAAAAAATTGTTATTGACCCGTCAATTTGTTTTGGAAGAAAGGATAAAGACAATTTCCTGATGATGCGGCAGCTTAGTAATTTCCGTCACTTGAAAATGCCTATATCTATAATGTTTTCAAGAAAAAGTTTTTTAAATTCATCACTTGTAGGCAGTATGCGCAAGCAGCAGGTATGCAGTGTAATATCGAATACGCTTGCGGTACTGAACAACTGCAATATTATTCGTGTTGAAAGTTCCGAGCAGATTTCACTGCTTAGAAATATTTTAAATATATTACATCCATCAGTAGAAGCATGAGTATGATTTGGCTGACATTAAGTCCCTGGGTTATTTTTACTAACATTCTTTCTGCAATTATCGATATTTTCGTTATTACATTTATATTTTACAGCCTTTACAGGATTTGCGCGCAAACAAAAGCAGTGCAGATTTTGCAAGGGCTTTTGGTTTTTGTCCTGTTGTATGTAGTTGCACGCATTTTGAAACTCGAAACGTTTTCTTGGATACTGGACAGGCTTGCCAATGCAGCTGTTGTGGCTCTTTTTGTTTTGTTTCAGCCGGAACTTCGCCGGGTTCTTACAAAAATCGGTCAATCGGAATGGATTGGCAAAATTATAAAGAAAAACCCGAGAGATTTGGATGAAATTCTATTGGCTGTGGAAAATTTTCATCTGCTGTCAACCGGGGCGTTAATTGTTTTTGAAAGAAATGTCGGATTGAAGAATTATATTGAAAGCGGAGAACTTCTTAATTCACGAATATCGGCAAGACTTTTGATGACAATATTTTTCGATAAAACAGCACTTCACGACGGTGCCGTAATTATCCGCAACGATCAAATTGTTGCAGCGGCTTGTTATCTTCCGGTAAGCGACAACAACACAATCGATCCGAAATTCGGTACCAGACATCGCGCAGCTCTTGGGCTTGCAGAAGAAACTGACGCTATTATCGTTGTAGTTTCTGAAGAAACAGGAAAGATTTCTATGGCATTTGATGGAAAACTGTATTCCAACTATGACAAAGATACATTACGCAAGGAATTGATAAAATTCTTAGGCTACGAGACAGAAGGAGAGGAGGCTCTTCCTGATGAAAATGAATAAAAAAGTCAGCAATATTTTTTCTTCCTTTACGGAACTTGTGCGCCGCAACTTCACAGTTAAACTGGCTTGTTTTTTTCTCGCACTGATTTTGTACGTATTTGTTGCATTTTCTGAACAAGCAGAAAAAACTTTCGTTAAGAAACTGCAAATTGACGGGCTGCGTGATGACTTGATTATTTCCAATTCAATTCCCGAAAATATAAAAGTTATCGTTAAGGATAAAAAAAAGGTAATCAATAAATTATCTGAAGATGATTTTAACGTTCATATTAATCTTGATTCGATTACGGAAGACATCGGCAGCGGAAAAACGGTCAAGGTTGAATATAATATTCCTAAAATAATGGCTTCCTTTTTCAGCAGTATTACCGTGATTCCGGAAACTCTTACTGTTAATGTAGAAGCAATAAAGGAAAAATCTGTTCGTCTTTCGGTGCCTACAGCGGGCGTTCTGCGACCGGGTTATTACATTAAGGAACGCAGAATAAAACCGACAGATGTGCGTATTTACGGACCGGAAAGCATTATAAATTCTATAAAAGTTGTGGAAACCGAACGTGTAGATATAAGTGATGAGTTTGAATCTTTTGAACGTCATGTAAGAATTAATTCACCTGATCCTAAAGTCAGACTACAGGGAACGCAAAGTGATAATGCAACGGTTTATTTTGTTTTGGCGAAGAAACAGGGAAACAAAACAATTTCTATAGAACGTGTTTACCTTACCGATTTAGATAAGAAATTCTCCGGCAGAGTTACAAATACGCCGGTAAGTCTGACTCTTATAGGTTCAGAGGCTGCAATTGCAGAACTGAATGACGATGATATTGTAATAGGTGTAGATTGCAGCAATGTTGTGGTTCCGGGAAATTATTCGTATAAAAAAGTAGACATTGTACTACCGGGTGGAATTTCAGTATCTTCAATGAATCCGCAGATAATTGATATTACGGTAACGGAGCGTGCGGAAGAAACTTCTTTCCAAACAGAGGAAAATTCTTTTCCAAAGGAAGAAAAGGTGCAAGAGGAAGCTCCGACTGTAACAGAATAGGAGTTTTCCATGAAAAGAAAGTTTATAACTGCAATATTTCTTATGTTTACAGCAGTGTTTCTTTATGCCGGAAAGTGGGAAATGCTGCTGGCATCCGGACTTGAGGATTTTAACAAAGGACAATATTCTTTTGCCGTAACTAATCTGAAAAAATATTTACTTCTTACAAATGAAGCCGATGACATTGGGCGTTCCAAAGCGTTGTATTATCTTGCTGTCAGCTATTATTTCGACGGCAACCAGACACAGGCTTTGGTGTATATGGATGAACTTTCGGTAAAATATAAAACTTCGGATTATGCGCAGCAGATAATATTTTGGCGTGGTTTGGTTTTTCAGAATCTTGGCAATTGGTATGATGCAGAAGAACAATTTTTGCGATTTATAAAATTACAGCCCAATTCCGAATTGGAAGACCGTGCACTTTTGGCGGCTGCCAATTGTCAATATGAACAAGGACGGCTGGATTCTGCTATTGCGACGGTTACTCGTGTTGTAAACAATGAAAAGAGCGAAAAACAGGAAGAAGCAAGCGTTTTTTATGCATATATGCTGCTGAAAAAGCACGAAAATAAAATGGCGCGTGACTTACTGGAACATTGGGTGCAGAAACTTGGAAAAAACGGCAGCGGCAGTGAGTTTCGCGACAGATTTTGGCTTTATCTTGCGGAACTTAACTTGCAGGAAGGTAATGATGATGAAGCTGCCCGTTTGCTGAA
>JBNMHA010000070.1:0-11515 GCA_050872545.1 Spirochaetales bacterium
GCTGTATACAGGGAAAGAACAGCTTCTGCAAAGAATACTAAATTTGGGGTGTTTAGGCACTGAAACAATATTGACTATTCCATTTTTCATTCCGGATATTATTGAAAGACGCAAACCATTAGCACCAACAGCAAGGCGTGCCGGTTGGATTGGATGCAATATTTTAATTGAAAAAATTCCAGAACAAGGAAAGATTAACATAATATCAAACGGAGAAGTAATAGATATAAACAAAGTTATCTATAAAGTAAATAGAAGTAATCAGCTCGAAACAAAAGATATGAACTGTCGGGGATGGCTCATAGATATCTTAAATTGTGTTAATCAAATATTATCAAAATCATTCACATTGGATGAAATGTACCAATTTGAAAATTTTTTACACATAAAACATCCTGAAAACAATAATATTAAGCCCAAAATAAGGCAACAGCTTCAATTTTTGAGGGACAGAGGATTTATAGAGTTTTTAGGAAACGGTAAATATATAAAAATAGTGTGAGGTGCTACTATGAAAAAATATACTATAGCCATAGAAGAAACTGTAGTGAAAGAATTTGAAGTATATGCTGGTGATTCTGAAGAAGCAATGAAAATTGCAGAAAAGAAATATAAAAATGGTGAATTTATATTGAATCCCGGAGAAGTACAATTTAAGCAAATGTGTATTTTGAAACCTGAAAATGAGGTGACAGAATGGAACGAATTTTAATACGCAGAACTAAAGAGTGAAATAATTGGTCGCCGTATATTCCTCGAAATATTATATTGAGATATTCTAAAGAGGGGGATTTGGTACTTGACCAATTCGCCGGAGGCGGTACCACTCTTGTAGAAGCAAAGCTTTTGAATCGTGATATTATCGGTGTCGATGTTAATGATGTTGCACTCGATAGATGTAAAGAAAAAACAAATTTTGAGCACGAAGGTGCGAACGGTAAAGTCTACATACATAAGGGCGATGCCAGAAACTTGGATTTTCTTTCAGATGAGAGTATTGACCTCATTTGCACTCACCCACCCTATGCCGATATTATTAAATACAGCGAAGATATTGAGGAAGATTTGTCACATCTTAAAATCAAAGACTTCCTTGAAGAAATGAAAAAGGTAGCTGTAGAGAGCTACCGCATTTTGAGAAAAGACAAGTTCTGCGCTGTTCTTATGGGCGATACAAGACAAAAAGGTTGTATGATTCCAATGTCATTTGATGTTATGAAGATATTTCTGGACGCTGGTTTCACATTAAAAGAGCTGATTATTAAAGAACAGCATAATTGCAAAGCCACAGGATATTGGAAAACAAATAGTATAAAATATAATTTTTTGCTGATTGCGCATGAGTATTTATTTGTGTTTAGGAAATAAAATAACAAGCTACTGATTATTTCTGCAATTTGCCTTCCTAATACAACATTTCACTTACCGTTCGTTCCTATACATTTCAATTTCTGTGTCATCCAGAGTGATTGAATCTATTCCATTTTTTTATAGAATTATTTCTTGCCAGCAAAACATTTAAGACCGCCGAATTAAAATCGCAAACTTTTTAAATTATTATCGATACGAACTTCTCCCGTTTTTAATTCAGTACAATACAGGGGAAAAATATATTTTAATACTTTATTGTTCTTTTGCAGATACCACCAAGACAAAAATGTCGATTGTACCAAACAAACATAAAAAATGCACCTCCTAAAATTGAACTTTATTTGTCCAACTTTTGGAGGTGCATTTCATTTAAAGGGCAACGGCTAATTACAGATTTTCCCCGGTTATGAGAAATTCGGGAATGTAATCGGAATCATGATCGATAGGAATTCTTTTATCATGCGCAATCGCACAAATAGCGGTAAGTGGCAATGAAACAAATCCGTTGGAATCAAGGCAAACCGGATCGCCGCCGGCACGAAGGATTCGCTTTTGTGACCAAAATGCTCTGTGATCTTTCAGCGACTTTTCCAGAGCGTCATTAAACAAATCTACATCGTCTTCAAAAATACTTTTTAGTGCCAAAAGCTCGTGATTCATCATAAAAAGGCTCAAGTACGGAATATTTTCCGGCGAAATCTTGTACGAAGAAATCGTTTTGTTTTCATCGGTAATTTTATAACATGCCTCAAGCTTTGTTAAATCTGGTTTTTCCAAAAACGAATATGAAAATGCTATATAATTTTTCAGCAGTATGGAAATCTCCTCTGTAGGCGGATAAACAAACTTGCGCATCGGAATTGTCACTAAAAATTTTCCGACAGATTTATCACGCAGAATAATTCCCAGATAGTACAAACGCAGCCACAAACTGGCTTTTATGCCTTTTTGATTAAAAATCGGTGAAAATGAATACGAAATATTATCGCCCACATCCAAAGTAACTACTCTATCGAACGCCAATAACTCAAGATACGCCATATAAGCCCATTTTGAACGCTGCAAATATTTAATACAAGCATTTTCATCATCCAAAACTGCTGAGTATATCGCAACTTCCAATGCTGTTTTGGCATAAAGTTCTATATTTTTTACATCCCATTCGTACTTTTCTTCAAGTTTTACAAGTCGGTCTTTTCGGATAAGATTCCACTCTCTTATCACTCTTTTGTCGATCGTGTGACGTGTAATTTCCTGCATTTTCCTCTCCGTTTTTTCAATGATAATGCCTGTTATATAACAAAAATTATTTTTTTTTATTTTTTTCGCCGATTTTTGCAATAAAAAAGAAAAAATTTCCTTTATAACAGATATGAAACATTTATTTATTATTACTGCTTTTTGTCTGTTAATTCCACAACTCAGTGCCGCAAATAAAAAATGGCTACCAATAATATTTACCGGAACATCAGGTGGCTTGTATTTCAATGACACTGACAATCCGGATGTAAAATCTTTCAATGAAACATTTTTCGTTTCCGCCGCATTTAAATTCCGCTATATGGAACTTTTGGCTCGGTGCGACTTGCAGATGATTAACCGATTCAACACGTATTCGGACATAAATTATCTGCGCAAAGTAAATCCCGGATGGTATCTGCGTGCAAAATGGCACGTTGGCAATTTCACGCTGTTTGCAAATATTAACCCGGTTTTCTTGGCAACGGATGAAACACTGCGCATTTCGGGCAGCAGCGGTTTTTATTACCGAATAAAACAACTTAAAATCGGACTGTCCGGCACTGCAAAATTCTATGAGTACACAGAAACTTTCACGCAAAGTTTTCAGGTGTCCGGCACTTTTAGGCACAAAAGAAACATTCCGCTGGAACACCAATGTTCACTGACATTTTTGCTAAAAGACACATCTGTTGCAGACAGCCGTCCGGCGTATCTTCATTCGATAAAATATAGTTATCAACTAAAAATCAATCTTAAACAATTTAAAATACGAGACTCATCATTGCCGCTTGAAAATGAGTTGTGGGAATGCGAAGAATACGATGATTGATTTTTCCGGTTGATTAGTGTATTAAAAAGCGAAACAGGAGATTTCCATGTCAAATATTTACGAAAAGCCCGATTTTTACACCAAAAAAGCGAAAGATGCCGGATTCTTTGCCAGAAGTATCTACAAACTGGAAGAAATTGACAATAAAATGCATCTGTTCAAAAAAGGAATGCGTGTTGTAGATTTGGGCTGTGCGCCGGGTTCTTGGAGTCAATACGTTTCGCAAGCAGTCGGTGATTCGGGGTTGGTTGTAGGAATTGATTATAAAAAAATTCTCTGCGCTGCAAACAATATCGTATTAGTACATGGAAATTTTATGCGTGAAGACAACCAGTCAAAAATTGCGGAATATGCTCCATTCAATGCCGTTATAAGCGATATGGCACCCGATACTTCCGGCGACAGACTTACCGACTGTTATAAATCTTCTGAACTTGTTCGGGAAGCATTAAATTTTGCGTATAAACATCTGAAAGTCGGCGGTTTTTTCATTGCAAAAATTTTTCAGGGCGGTGATGAAAAAGAAATTGCAGTACAGATAAAAGAAACTTTTGAATCCGTAAAATGGTTTAAACCTAATTCTTCACGAAAGAACAGCTTTGAAACTTTTTTAATCGGCTTGAATTACAAAGGCAAAATGCCAGAACAACATAATGAAGCCGATATTTTTAACGACGATAACTACACCGGTGAAATGCCTTGGTAAAATTTTTTCCTTACTTTATCAATTAAAATACTTACCAAATAAACTGCGGCTGTCATCGACGCAATCAGTACCGAAAATTGCGCCGATGATAGCGTTTTTCCGTTAAGCAGGAAGTATATCGAAGTCAACACAGCAAGGTGCAGAACATAATGCGCAAATAAATAACGAGCCGGCAGCAGAACCGTTTTGTTGATTTTTATATGGCAAAGTAAATTTTCCGACAGAAATATAAGCAAAACAACAATTGACAACACATAAAGAAAGCAGCCTATATCAAAATTCCAAATCGATACGCTGTATCTGCCTGATATTGTATCGTTAAATAAATTTTGAATAAGATTGGAATACTTAAACGAGTAAGAAATAAAATAACAACCGCTGCTGACAAAAAGTTTTTGCAGTCCGTAAAAAATTGTCATTGTCACAAAAACTGCGGCTGCCGCAGCCAGTACAAAATGACGCAGCCTATTTGCAAAAAGTTTCTTTCCCTGCCCCATTGAAAATCCGATTATTCCAAACAAAAATGTTGGGAAAAGCGGCTCATAACCGAATGTCAGCGGAAATATTTTTAAATCAAAAAATCTTAAAATTACAAAAACAGCCGTTAAAATTATCGATAACAACAGTGACACAAAACAACTTGTTCTTTCCGAAAAAAAACCGAGCCAGACACAGAAAACAGACAGCAGCGCAATTGTGCTTAAAATTCCTGTTGCAAACGGAAAATGCGGAAATTGAATTCCATGCTCGGCAATAAAGAAAACATTGCTTACCGCAAAATATACTGCGGCAGAAATAAGCCGTTTTCTTCTTTTAATGTACGCATTTGAAATGGCAAGCGAATATCCGGACAAAAATAAAAATAATGCCGGACTAATCGGCACTATTTCATAAAAGAAGCGCAAAAACTGCGGAGCAGGCTGTTTCAGCAACAAAATATATGCATGGTCGAAAATCATTAAAAGCAGTGCAGCAATTTTCAATAAATCAATTGCTGCACTGCGCGGCTTATTTTCACCAAATAAATTATTATTCTTCAGGTTCATCGTCTATTTTCATAAGAACTCTCAGTTCTACACGACGATTAATATCATCAATTGCTTTTATTTTCAACCCTGCACTTCCGCGTCCGGCAAGCGTCATTTTTTCAGCTGGAATTCCGCGTGATTCCATAAAATCTACAACGAGTTTAGCACGCTTTTCCGAAAGCAGTTTTTCCAAATGGTGCTCTCCAGTATCATTTGTATAACCGCAGATATTAATAAAAATATTGTCATACTCAAGCAGCATATCCGCAACTTCCTGCAGAATTTTCTTCTGTTTATCATCAACAAGTTCTGCACTATCTGGTTTGAACAAAACATTGCGGAAAGCCAGAACTCTTGCATTGCTGTAATATTCTTCCAATTCTTCAATAATTTCGATATAGCGCAATCGAGTTTTCTTATCCATTGGAGGAATCGGCGGCAATTCGTGAGTTTTAGGTAAATTTACCATTTCCGGTACAATTTCGCTCTTAATCCAAACCTTAGGTTTTTTCTTAATTTTCATTTTAAATGATGACGGAATCGTTGCATCAAAAGACATTCCGACCGACCAAGTAAACATTGCCGTATTAACTTCAATTTGCTCATCCTTGTAAAACCAAGGCATTACACCGATTTCCGTATAAAGCTTAATCCACTTTATATAAGGAAAGAAATTGATTCTTGCACCGCCGTAGTAATACGGATAAACATTTTGGTTTTCACAAATCATCAAATCAAAACGGTTAATAAACTGAAGTTCCGCATAACGAAATGACGGAAGACGCAAAAACATGTCAAAAGTAAGCGACGGACCGCCATAATATTGGTGAATATTGCGCTCAGTCTGATAACGAAATGCTGTCGACATAAACGCACCGCCGAGCCCCACTTTAATTTCTATAAACTTTGTAAGCGGAATATAACTTACTGCCGTAAAACGAAATATGCTAAATGCTCCGTCAATTTTTTCCGAATCGGCTTTTTCAAGAGACGCAAACGAATTGTAATTCACATCAGCTTGTAATCCAAAAGTTTTCTCTTGCCAAACAGCACCAAGCATAAGGCTGCCGTTCATTCCGAATCCGCCGAGATTTTCCGATATTTCCCAATAAAACGGCAAAACATTAAAATCTGCAAATATTCTGAATTGAACTATCGGAACTTTATCCTGCAATTCATTTGATTCTTCTGTTTCCTGAGACGAGTGATTTTGCGGCTCTGTCTGTGCAAAAACAAAACTGCAAATAAGAAACAAAGACATTAACATTGTCAGTTTTTTCATTAAATCCTCACTTTATTTATAAATATCTGAACCTAAACTTTTAAACTTTATCGCCGCTATAGTAATTCTGCGGTTACCCGAAATCAGCAACCGAAATGCCAGTATATGCAGCTGTTGAATCTCAAAAAATTTACTGCGGCAATATTTTTCAAATGGGAAATCAAAGAAACATAAAAATTTTGTATAATATCAACCTGCAAAATCAGGAGGCTGACATGCGTTTTTTTAAGATTATTTTTCTGCTGACAGTTACATTTGCCGCAACAGCACAAAATGTGACGGACAATTTTTGGGGAACAACACAATTTTCCGATGCGGAACTTTCAAAGCTGTTTGCAGCAGATAAAAAACCTGTAAATGACAGAATCAAGTTTATACAAGGACTGCGCAAATATCTCGGAGTTCCTTACGTTTACGGCGGCATTAATAAAAACGGAATAGATTGTTCAGGTCTGCTTTACACTGTTTCTTTAGAAGCTACGGGAAAGCCGCTGCCGCGCACATCAACCGCAATGTGCAGAAAATTTGAGAGAGTGCTGAAATCGCAGCTGCGCCCCGGTGACGCTGTTTTTTTTGCAACTGACGGAACTATTAATGTTACGCATGTCGGTGTTTATTTGGGAAATCACTATTTTATACATGCGCAGTCATTCGGCAATGACAGACGCGTAATTATTTCCGATTTAAACGCAAAATATTGGAAAGGAACTTTTTATTCCGGCGGCAAAATTTTTGACGATTAAAAATGCAAAACGAGAAACAATATTTTTCCAATGTGAATAAAACTTTAATCAAAGAAAATGATTTATTTAAAAGAAATAAATTATAGTTTTGCCTGCTTTTCTCGATAAATAATAAAGCTATATTTTAATAAATAAGGTTGGAAATATGGATCTGTGTAAGGTTGTGAAATTCAATAACGAAAAATGTGTAAACTGCAAAGCTTGTATTCAGGCTTGTCCCGTAAAATATTGTTTATCAACGGACGGACAATCTGTATCCGTAAATGACAATCTGTGTATAGGCTGCGGAAATTGTTATAAAGCATGTAAATATGAAGCAATCGATTTAGTTGACGATTTCGATGATTTTATCAACAAAATCAACAAAGGAAATAAAACCTGCCTTATTATTTCTCCAGTTGTCCTAATTAAATATAAAAATAACTACAAAAACTTGCTCGGTTACTTAAAATCTACATTAGTACTTGACGGCATTTATAATGAAGCTCTCGGTGCGGAAATTCTTGCCGGAAAATATCTTGAACAAATTCAGGATGAAACTCGTATTCCGCTTTTAACTCAGCGATGTCCCGCAACAACAGAATACATTAAAATTTATCAGCCTGCTTTAATCAACAATCTTGCTCACCTTCATTCTCCGGCTGTAGTTCTTGCAAATTACATTCGCAGAAAGCTGAAATTTGACGGAGATATTGCATATTTAGGAGCGTGTATCGCAAAACGAAGAGAGTTCAAAGATCCGGACACAGACGGAAGCATTCAATACAACCTAACATTCAACAGCCTTGAAAAATATTTGCAGGTTCACAGAGTAGACATCAACAAATATCAGGGAGAAAATTTTGATTTGGAAACTCCAGAACGCGGAAATGTTTTCTGTCAAAACGGCGGAATGAATAATCTTCTGCACAGAAAGTTTCAATCAATTTATACAAATGAATATTCCGGTTATGAAATGTTCAAAGAGAAATTGCCTGATTTGCAGAAAAATGTAGAAGAAAAATTTGAACATTTTCCGCTTCTTATTGATTGTTCCGCTTGTAAAATGGGATGTTTCAGCGGACCTGGCTACGACATAGATATGACACATGAAGAATTGAAATGGAATATCTACAGTACTGAAATGAATTCTATTGCTAATTACAAAAATAAAGCAAAAGCACAGTCAACATTTGAACGAATTACTCAATATTGTGACTTGCATAATGTATCAACCGAACGAATTTTCTTTTCCGAATCACCTAAACCGATACTGAAAATGCCTGTTGATAAATTAGTAAAAGCGTTTGAAAATGCGACATTCCGTTATCCGCAAGATTTTATATGCAGCTACACAGGTTATGATGATGTCGATGAATTTGCTACAGCCGTTGCAAATCGTCTATGCAGTTTAATGAGTAGTTCTAAAAATTCAGAGAAACTACTGAAAACAGCAGTAAAAAATAGCACTGAGATTTCTTCCAATCTGTCATCTACGGCATCGAGCATGAATCTTTATACGACATCAATGCGTTCTGCAAGCGAAAAAATCACTATTGCATTAAATGAAGTATTGAAAATAATTGCTGACATTCAAAAGTTAAATGTCAATTCACAGCGAGATTCAAATGCATTTACTCCTATTGTAAATACAATCTCAGAAATTTCGGAACAAATTAACCTGCTTTCGTTGAATGCCGCAATAGAAGCTTCTCGTGCCGGAGACATGGGAAAAGGTTTTGCAGTAGTTGCTACAGAAATTCGTAATCTTGCAGATAAAACAAAAGGCGAAACGGAAAAATTACTTCCTATAACTTTAACAACAAAAACAACTAATGAAAAAATGACTACCGATATTACTTCATTGGATAAATATGCATCGAATTTTAAAGAACATATCGATGTACTAAAAAAATCAATAGAAAAAATTGCCGGTGATATTCAGGAATTGTCATCAATGTCTACACGCTTAAAATCACAGGAAGAATTCTTCTGAATCAATAACTTTTAAAAGGATTGGGTAATGAAAAAGGTAAAAGTAACAATAATTGCATTTTTACTTCTCATTTGTTTTGTTTCAAATATTGTCGCAAAACCACAAAAAATGATTTACATCGAACAAGTGTATCGTTTATATGAATCAAATTTATTATCCAATCAGACAAACTATAAAAGAAATATTTTCTGGCTGGAAAATTCATTGAAACTTGTAAATGCACATCCAAGTCAAGCAATTATCGTAACAAATACTTGGGAAGAATACGTAAAATACAAACTGCTGTTGCGTTTTCACATTTATTATCTGCTTACTAAAGAATATGTAGGCTGGGGATGGGAATATGATAAACGTGATGTTGTATTTTACAATGCAGAGTGGGCACAAGAAATAAAGAACAGTTTTGAAATTGCAAAATCACGCTACGATATAGCAAAACATTACTGGGAAAAAACAAAACTGTATGCTCAAGAAGTTAATAAAATCAACGTTCATATCGGTTGGGAACAAATAGAAGATCTGGCATACGAAATAGACAATCAACAATTTGATTATGATTACGATGAAATAATAGAAATGCGTTTGAACAGTATAGAAAATAAACTTGCAAAGCTTGACACTTTTTTGGTTCATGAAGATAAATAAAAAGAAATCAAGAAGTAGAGCCGTAAGCCGGGTTCTGTTTGAAACAACCATCTGTCTGGTAATTATATTACTATAATACTCATGCTGTTTACCCGAAAGTTAATGAGCGGAACACTCTCTTTCTGCTTAACATTGCTCCTGACGGGGTTTACCAAGCCATAAATGTTGCCATTTATGCGGTGAGCTCTTACCTCGCCTTTTCACCCTTACCGTTTCCGGCGGTATACTTTCTGCTGCACTTTCCATCCCTGCAAAAAATTGCAAAGTCCGGATGTTATCCGGCGTCATATCCTGTGGAGCCCGGACTTTCCTCTGCCTCGTTAATAGTATTAAGAAACAGCGGTTGTAAACTCTACTTCTCCATTTCTCTTTTTATCCATAGCCATATTCGCCAAACTGTCAGCTTCTTTGTTAAATTCTCGGCGAACATGCTCAATTTTGAAAGACTTTAAACTATTGATTAAATCCATTGCCTCCCTGTATAAAACCAATAACTGAGGATTTTTTACTTTGTACACACCTGTCATCTGTCGGCACATTAATTCTGAATCCGAATACACGGTAATATCTTCCGCATTCATTTCTTTTGCTAAATATAAAGCTTTCAGCAGCCCGGTATATTCGGCAAAATTATTTGTATGTATACCTAAATAATAAAAATATCCCTTTTTTGCCATTCCGTTATCTATAACCACACCGCAGCCGGAAACTCCCGGATTACCGCGCGCACCGCCATCGGTATAAATCGACAATTTCGGACAAACTTGTGTTTTTTGCTTCAGAAAATCCTCCAATTCTAAAGAAGTACAGGAAATAGCTTCTGCAACCATTTCCTGTACTTCTTTGTTTGAAAGAATTGCCTGAAAAACGGAACGTTCCGTTATCAAAGATTCTTTCTTTTCATTCGACATTAAAAATTAATCCTCAGCATTAAAGAATTCGTCATCATCATCACCACTTCCGAATGCAGAGAAAATATTTTCTCCACTTGATACATCTTCTTCTTTAAAGTAAAGAGTTCTTGAACAGTTCGGGCAGAAATAAATCTTATCATTGCTTCTGACTTTATTAATAAACTCTTGAGGCAAAACAAGGTGACAGCCGGTACAATATCCGCGAGTTACAGCTACAATTCCGCGTCCTTCTTTATTTCTGACGATTTTTTCAAATTTAGCACGGAATTCCTCATCTATACCATTGACAACTTCTTTTTCCTTTGCTTCAAGTTCTTCCATGCTTTTCTTAATTTTTGCTAATTCTGCATTGATACGCTCCTGTTCTCTGGAAATATCATCTTCCTGACGCTTCATATCAATTTCATAATCACTAATAGCACTGCGCAAGTCATTGATTACTTCTTTATCTTGTTCCATTTGTGCATGAAGTTCTTCCTCACGCTCCTTTCTGTCACGAATACTTTTATCAACAACTTCAAATTCTTTTTGGGTTTTGGTAGCTTTTATCTTTTCTTCCAAATCAGCCTGTTCCAGTTTTAATTCGCCGACTTTTTTATCATAAGATAAAAGATTTTCTTCCAATTTCTTGTATTGCTTATGTTTTGTCAGATAAGTCTTTTTTAACCGGCTCAAAATCTCATTCTTAGAAGCAATTACCTTAGGCAATCCATCCATTAATTCTTCTAATTTAAACTTATCCATCAAGATATCCTGATATTCAATCAGTTTATCATATAC
>JBNMHA010000071.1:0-11509 GCA_050872545.1 Spirochaetales bacterium
AACAAATAATAAAGAATCACATTCAGTGCAGTTGTAAGAATGCCCCAAAATGTGAATGAGATTATTTTTTTTATAAGCGGAATGTGTTTTTTTATTTGCAGCATGGTTTTCATCTCCGGTGCAGAAAATGAAAATTTATTTGTGCGGAATAACTTTCTTGCCAGATTGCCATAAGATTGACTGCCTTGTAAATTTTTTATTTCTGATTTTATGACTTATATACTTTTCAATTTATTTTGCATAGCCAGTTTCTATTTACGTATCAAGAAGCCTACTGCGTCATTGTCAGGTGTGCCGCGACAATCTATGCGTAATCCCAAGCCGATATTCCCATGTTTGCTGCCTGGGAATATCGGCTTTTCAGTTGTTTCTTTATCAGACAGCCTGTTTTTTTAGTTAATTGTTTGCTGCGGCAGAAGTTTCGTCGGGAATAAGCCCGTGCTTTCTCTGGTATTCTTCTGTAAGGTTATAATATTTCATTGCTTCTGCCGGATCCAGTGGGAAACGGGTGAAGAATTCTTTCCAACAGTAGAGAAAGCCCTCTTCCATTTCTTCCTTTGTCATTTTCTTTGGACGGAAAACACAGTGCGCACCATTGTATAAGTCGAAATCTTCGGTCAAGATACGACCTTTAGCTTTGTATTTTCGCCACATCGGAGTTCCCGGATACGGAGTTGCAAGCCAAAATTCTACAAATCGTATTTTGTTGCGTTCAAGAAATTTCAAATGTTTTTCAAAAATATTTTTATCATCAGATTCCAGTCCCATTGTAACAGAAGCAAAAATTTCCAAACCTGCATCTCTCATTCGCTTAAAGTTTGTCTCTGCTTCTTCCGGCATATCATGCGTAACGGCTTTCATACTTATCGGGTCGAATCCTGTAACACAGTATAAATGGTCTACGCCGGCATCTTTTACCAAGCGCAGCAATTTCTCATCTTTTGTAAGCATTGCCGAACCAGAAAGAAAAATTGATTTCTTGTAGTTCAAATCTTTCAATCGTGTGAAAAAATCGTATGCGTATTTTTCTGTTACTTCTGTAGGAAATAAAAGTTGGTCATCGGCAATGAAAAGTCCGTCCATGTCCATATTCATTTCAATTTCTTTTATTACATGTTCAGGTGGTCTCATCCTTAGGCAGTTGCCGTGAGCGCCGGGAATTGCACAATAATTGCAGCGCATATCGCAACCTCTAAAGCACTGCACAAGTACAGGTTTCCAATCATAACCTTTTTTATTCTTAAATAATCGACGGTCGGGCATTACATATTTTGTCATATCAAAAGTATTGTCGCCTATATAAAACTCTTTCAGCTTGCCTTTTTCCGCATCTTCAAGAACTTGCGGATATGTCTGTTCAGCTTCTCCGATACAAACTGCATCACAGTGTTTTTTAGCGTCTTCTGGGTAATTTGTGGGCAAAATTCCACCCATTACGGTTTTTACACCTCTGGCACGAAATGTGTCGCCTATTTCATAAGCATGTTTTGCCTGCGGAGTAAAACAGTTAATCGCAACTAAATCAAAGTGTTCATCATAAGGAATTTCATCAATATTACCGTCTGCAAAATAAACATCGTGCTTATCGGGAGTTAATGCGGTCATTATCGGAATTCCCAATGACGGAGTGCTTTTGTATGAAGCGTACAAAGGAAATTTCAATGCTTTCAAAATTCCCGGGTTAGTTTCCAAGTATTTTTTAAAATGTGGGTAAACGAAAAGAATTTTCATAAAATGTCCTGCTTTTTTATAGAAGTTGAAGTGAATGAAATATAGCATATAATCGGCGTGTAAGGAAAAATATTTTCTTGCTACCTGACAATGTAAATGTAGAGTAATGTTTCTGACGAATTAAAAAGAAGTTGTTTAAACGATTCAGCGTTTTATCAGCCTGTTGTTATAAACAGCACACTGCATAAAGCGGAATGTTCACCATCCAGTCTTGATTGCGATATGGAAGAAGTGAAAAACGGACGGAAAGTTTTGGCGAATATTTGTCGTAAAAAGCTTTCAAGCTTTGAGAACGGACATTTGTTTCTGCTTTTACTTCAATCGGGATAATATCCATTCCTTTTTGAATCAGAAAATCTTGCTCAAAAGTTGCGCTTTCGCTTCCGTAATAATACGGCGTGTAAGCGGTGCTGCATTTTAATTCCTGTAGGACAAACTGCTCTGCAAGTGCGCCTTTAAATTCTACGAACAGCGAATTTCCGTTTATTATCGACTTTGCGTCAACACCGCTCATTGCACCTAAAAGTCCGACATCCAGCATAAAAAGTTTGTATGCGGAAAAATCCTTGTAAGCAGAAAGCGGAACATGAGGTTCATTTACACGGCTTACTTTGTAAATAAGTCCTGAATCGCAAAGCCACTGAATTGCAATTTCAAATTCACTGCTGCGAGCACCGGGTTTCATTTTTCCAAAAAAGAATTTTTTGTTTTCTTTAGCAAGCTGCATTGGAATTGAATCCCAAACCATATTGATTCTTGGCAGTTCTTTTTCTCCAGCATGTTTACCGAAATCGCCTTTGTATTGGGCAAGAATTGTATTTTGAATTTCACGCACGTCATTGTAATCAGTATTTTGCCTGAATGAATCTACAACTTCCGGAAGTCCACCCACAAAATAATAATTTTTAAGATGATAAATATATTTTTCTGCAAAATTATCGATTAGCGAAAAATCTTTTGCAATAAGAGCATCACTCAAAAGTTTTTCGTCAACGGCATAAAGATATTCCCGGAAACTTAAAGGGTAAAGATTTAGAATGTCAACTTTGCCGACCGGATAAGAAATTCCCTGATGTAAAGCTACACCTAGCAGCGATCCTGCGGCAATTATATGATATTCGGGGGCTTCCTCACAAAAGTATTTCAAGGATTCAAAGGCTTTCGGTGCGTTTTGAATTTCATCAAATATAATCAGTGTGTCATTGGGGGTAATTTTAAAACCTGCTTCAATGCTTAATGACGGAATGATTCGTTTTATATCGTAATCAGACTCAAAAAGATTTTTCATTGCAGAATTATTATAGAAAGAAATGTAAGCTGTATTTTTATAATGCTTTGAGCCGAACTCTTTCATGAGCCAGGTTTTTCCCACTTGCCTTGCTCCCATTAAAACAAGGGGTTTACGGTTTGGTTTTTCTTTCCATTTTTTAAGTTCTTGAGTAGCAAATCGTTCCATAAATTATATGGAAACATTTTTTAAGACCTAAAACAAGTGGAGAGTTACATTTTTTAAGACCTGAAAACACTGCGTTTTCACATTTTTTGGGAACTGTTTTTTTATAAAAGTACATTATCCTGCGGTAGAGTAATGTTTATGACAAACTAAAAAGAGGTTGTCTAAACGATTCAGCGTTTTTTTGACAACCTCTTTTTTGCCGAAAGTCAGTTTATTTGTTGTTCTGCGGAAGTAAAATTGCCAAAATCAGCAGCTCGGTAACAAGTGCTAAAAGCCATTCGGATACATCGCCTTTGATTTGAATTCCGTTGTTGAATTTCATTCCCCAAATAAACTTTGTCAAAACAATTTGTATTACCCAACAGATTGTAACGGAAAGAGTTCCGATTGACAAAAGGTTTGACGGAATAACACCGAAACACCAAAGAATTAAAAAGATTCCGCAAATCATATTAACTACGGCAAATACTGTAGGAATCCATTTGAAATCTTTTGGTGCATTAAATTCAAACATTCCCAAATTGCCTTTTATGATTTCCAATCCGATTAGTCCCAGCATAAGGAAAAATATTCCGGTCATCAATCGGATGATTGAAAAAGAAGACGCTTTAGACATAAAAAGTCCCTCCAAAAAAATTATTGTATAAAGCTTTTTACTGTTTTCCAGTGTTTTTTGTCAACCAAACAGAATTTACTAACTAATGATGTGAACGGATAATCGCTCATGCTATCGGAGAATCCGACGGAATTGCTTTTATCTATTTCCTGTTCCGGAATTTCTTCCAGAATGCGGCGAATTTTTTCTTGACCTTTGCAGTTTTGTCTCGTGATTTTCCATTTTCCGCCGATAAGTTCAGCTTTTGTTCCGAAAAAGTAATCAGCACTGAAATATTCGGCAAGGTAACGGAAGTAGATTTCAAATGAAGCAGTTGCGAAAATTATTGTATAACCGGCGGCTTTGTATTGTTTGATTTCAGCTTCTACGCCCGGTTTTAAATCGGGGATAATGCATTCTGCAATTAACTTCTTGGAAAGTTTAGCCATTTCTTCTTCGGAAAGACCGTCGGCAAGTGAAAGCCATTTTTCTTTGTAACGAGTTAATTTTTCGGAGCTTCCTATTGCGGTAACTCCGAGAAATGCAAGTTTAGGAAGTTTCAGCAGACCGCTTTTCTTCCTTTTTAATATAAGGGAAACCCATTTAAAAAAACTGTCGTAAGGAATAAGCGTTTTATCAATATCAAATAAGGCGATTTTTTTCATGAAGCGCAGAATAAACTTTTTTTACTGAATGCGTCAATACTGAAAAAAAACATAAAATGGGATAGATTTTTTTTATTTTAAAAAATATAACGAAGTTATGAGAAAAATAATATTTGTATTGGTTTTGGTAATGTCATTTTTTGCATTACACGGACAAGAAAAGCATATTGAAATTACAATGGTAGATATTGTTACAGGCAAAGATCGGTACTATTTTGAGCTGATTAGACGCAGCTTGGAGAACTGCGGATATGATGTCAAACTGAACATTAAAACAGATATTCCGATATTGCGTGTGGATGAATATTTGGCTACATCAAAAATAGATACACATTTTTTTATGGATACAACTGCACGGCGAAAAAGATTTCCGAATATTGCGAATGTAGGTTTAACAAACGGACTGGCTGGCAAGCGCGTACTTTTTATTCCTAAAGGCAATGCTGATATTTACAAAAATGTTCAAACGCTTGATGATTTCAAAAAACTGAATAAAACCGGCGCATTTGGCGAAGGCTGGGCTGATGTAAAAGTTTGGAAGTACAATAATTTGAAATATTATGAAAAAAGCGGTGATTATCGACTGATTTTCGATATGCTTATATCGCGCAGACGCAACATTGATTATTTTTCACGCAGTGTTATGGAAATAATTGATGAAGCTAGTTCGTATCCGCAGCTTGATATTGAGCCGCATTTGCTTTTTGTGTACAACAATCTTGATTTCAAACTGTTTTTCTCGCCTCAATCTGTAGAAAAAAAGGAAATCGTAGAAGCTGCAATTTTGAAAGCAAAAGAATCGGGGCTGATTGATGAACTACTTAAAGAATTTTATCCGAAAATTTTCAGCAGTACTGACGGCTTGGATTTGTTGAACAGAGTTGAATTGGATTTAAATGTACCGGAAGAAATTCTTCCGCGTGAGAAAAAATAATTTTGATTATCAACTTTTGGCTGTCTGGTGCGAAAGACAGCTTTTTTTATTTAGTAGGTAGGTAAAAAATATGGATTTTGAATTATTACGAAATAGATTAAAAGAACGATTTTGCCGTTATGCACAGGTGTGGACTTCCAGTGACAGCAACGCAGCTGATGAAGGCGTGATTCCATCGACTCCGGGACAAATTAATTTGGCAAAAATGCTTGTTGATGAATTAAAGAATTTAGGTGTGAATAATGCGGCTGTTGATTCTAACGGTTACGTAACAGCGTTTATTGACGCATCCTGCGGTGCTGCAAACAGCGAATCGATTTTATTTTGTGCGCATTTGGATACAAGCGAAGAAGTTTCCGGTGAAAATGTAAAGCCGCAGATTCATGAACAATACGACGGAAGCCCGATTTACTTGCAAAATGGAATCGTGCTTGATGTCGGTACTGATTATCTGCTTGCAAAATGTGCAAATACTGCTGATACAATAATAACATCCGACGGTTCTACACTCTTGGGGGCTGATGATAAAGCCGGAATTGCGGCTATTATAACTGCGGTAGAATATTTTATTGAACATCCAGAAATTAAGCACTGCGCAATAGAACTGCTTTTTAATCCCGATGAGGAAACTGGGCGCGGAATGGATTGCATTCCATTGGACAGAATAAAATCGAAAGTAGGTTATACGGTTGACGGCGGTGATTCATCTGAAATCGAAGCTGAATGTTTTAATGCGTACATTGCGTCTGTGGACTTTATCGGAGCTGCAATGCATTTGGGGTACGCCAGAGGGAAAATGTTGAATGCGGTAATTATGGCTACAAATTTTATTCAGCTACTGCCGCGTAATGAAAGTCCCGAAACGACATCTGGATATGAAGGTTATTATTGTGCGAGTTCGATTACCGGGAATACAGAAACAGCTCATGTTGATGTAATTCTTCGTGATTTTTGTGCAGAGGCAATGGAACGTCGCATTGCAGCATTAAAAACTTTTGCCGCATGTGTAGAAACTCAGTTCCACGGCGGAAAAGTGAATCTCGATATTCGCAAACAATATACAAATATGAAAGAAGAAATTGATAAATTTCCGCATGTTTTGGAGAAACTTGATCAAGCCGTAAAAAATGCCGGTGGAAATGCGTCATTATCTCCGATTCGCGGCGGAACAGACGGTGCACGACTGACAGAACTTGGAATCCCAACACCGAATATTTTTACCGGCGGACATAATTTTCATTCACGCAGAGAGTGGCTGTCATTAAATCAACTTGAATTGTCGTGCAAAACATTGATTGAACTGGCGAAATTATATGCAAAATAATATTTATTATTAATTTTAATAGTGTTATATGTTGCTGATTTTTTGAAGCGGAGGAAAAAATGAAAGTTCTTATCGGTTTATCGGGCGGCGTAGATTCTACAGTTTCCGCAATGTTGCTGAAAAAAGCCGGACACGATGTTGCCGGGATAACAATGAAAATATGGAAAGATGGAAAATATAAAGGCGGCACGAAAGACGCATGTTTGAGTCCGACAGAAAAAGATGATGTAGCCAAAATTAAGGTGCTTTGCGAATCATTAGGAATTGCACATTATGATTTTGATTGTTCTGATGAGTACGAAAAAATTGTAATTGAGAATTTTCGTCAAGAATATCTTTCGGGGAATACGCCAAATCCGTGTGTTCGCTGCAATAGTTTTTTAAAATTCGGGGTTCTGCCGAATTTAGCGAGAAAATCTGGTGTGGAATTTGATAAATTTGCAACCGGACATTATGCCAGAATTGGGCAAAATGAAGCCGGACGGTATACATTGTCTGCCGCTGCGGATAAAACCAAAGACCAATCGTATTTTCTTTACAGACTGAATCAGCAGCAACTTGCCAATCTTATACTGCCGCTTGGTAATCTTACAAAAGCAGAAGTGCGTGATTATGCGAGAAAAGCGCAGTTGGCAGTCAGTGATAAGCCGGACAGTCAGGATTTTTACAGCGGCGACCACAATGAGCTGCTCGAAACTCCGGATAGAGAGGGAAATATTGTAGATTTGTCGGGAAAAATTCTCGGTAAACATAAAGGCTTTTGGCATTATACTATCGGGCAGCGGCGCGGTTTGGGAATCGGAGCCGGAAGTCCGTTGTATGTTGTAGAGCTTAATGCCTGCCGTAACGAAGTTGTTGTCGGAAGTGCGGCAGATACAATCCGCAGTAAAATAAAAATTAATTCATGCAACTGGGTATCAATTGAGGAACCAAAAGAAACTTTAAATGTAGAAGTTAAAGTTCGTTCTGCATCAAAACCGACTCCGGCGATATTAAAGCCAATAGGCGACGGAACTTTTGAATTGGAATTCCCGGACGGAGTTTCTGCCGCAGCTGCCGGACAATCGGCTGTTGTTTACAACGGAGATTTGCTCTTAGGCGGTGGAATTATCAGTATTCCAGTGAAAGTTTAGAATAATTGTTGAACTGTAAGAGGCTCGTTTTGTTATGAAACGAGCTTTTTTTATTTGCAGTTGGTACATAAGGACAGCCCCTAATTCTAAAATAGAATGCGAGCTTTATATTCAGCTTATTGCAATGCCATGCGGTAGATTCCTGTATCAAGTATGGGAATGACAGTTTCGCATGTTTCTAATTATAAACAAATTACGTTATTGTCATGAAATGTGAAACAAACATAGGGACAGGTCCTAATTCCAGAACGGAATACAGGTCTGACACTTGAAAATTAATGAATTGACAATATTTAATGAAAATGATAATCATTCTCATTATGAGAAGCAACACAAAAGCACGGGAAGCAATTTTAAATCTTTTACAAACACATACAGACCGCCAATTTACGGCAGAAGAAATAGCTGATGAAATAACGAGCAGCGGTTTACGAATTCCGATTGCAACGATTTACAGGACACTTGTTTTTTTTGAAGACCGAAAGCTGATAAAGAAGTTTGTTGTGCCGAACAGCAATCGAGCGTGTTATCAGGGAATTCCGGAAGGGCGGGATTGTAGTAAACATTATCATTTGAAGTGCAATACCTGCGGAAAGCTGCTTCATCAGGATTGTGACGCAATGGCTGCATTTGTAAGTCATTTGGAAAATGAACATGGCTTTGTGGTGGATTTAGGGCAAACTGTGTTTTACGGAACTTGTGTTGAATGCAGAAAAATGAGGAGTGAATAATTGTGAAGAAAGTTTTGTTGATTGTAATGTGTGCAGTGCTTTTTATTGCATGTAATAAAAAAAAGCCGACTGGTGAAGCAGCTGAATTTTCTGTAGTTGCAGTGAATTTTATGTGTTACGACTTAGCGCGTGCTGTTTGCGGAACAGGAGACGCTTCTGTAAATAAAGTTTTTTCCGGTATGCAGAGAACGCCTGCCGATTTGCAGTTGATTTTGAAACCGGGGACAGACCTTCATTCATTTGACCCATCACCAAAGGATATTATAGCGATTGAAAATGCCGGAATTTTTATTTATACCGGCGGAGAAAGTGACGAATGGGCGGACAAATTATTGAAAACATTAAAAAATCCGCCTGCCCATATTTTTAAATTAATGGAATATGTTGAAACAGAAGAAGAACATGAAGATCCTACGGATAAACATGACCATGAAGCAGATGAACATGTTTGGACTTCTCCGACAAATGCGCTGAAACTTGTAGATTCATTGGCTGCGGCATTGAGTGAATGTAATCCGTCAATGGCTGATGTTTATTCGGCGAATGCTGCTATTTATAAGGAAGAAATTGAAAATGCGAGAGATGAAATAAAAAATGTACTGGCAAAAAAAGAAAAGCATGTAATTGTAATGGGCGACAGATTTCCATTGAAATATTTTGCAAAGGAATTTAGTATTGAATATTATGCTGCGTTTGCCGGATGCAGTTCTGCGGTGGAAGCAAGCCCGACTGTTATTGCAAAGTTGACAGATATTATAAAGGAAGAAAAGCTGCCGGCAGTTTTTACTATAGAACTAAGCAACCGCCGCATTGCGCAAACTATTGCCGAAAGTACCGGCGTGAAAGTGTTGGAACTGAATGCGGCACATAACCTTACGCAACGGCAGTTTGATTCGGGAATGACTTATATTGATACGCTTTATGCGAATGCCGAAGCTTTGAAAGCCGGGTTAAGATGATAAAATTAATGCGTTGCCATTGTAGTGCTTGATTCTTGTGTCAAGTACGGAAATAACCCTGTGATTTCATTATGATAGAGGTAATTTTTATGGGAAAAAAAGAGTTAATTTCATGCAGAAATGTAAGTGTAAATTATGGTTCGCTTACTGCGGTGAAAGATGTTTCTTTTTCGGTAAATAAGGGTGATTATTTGTGCATTGTAGGTGCAAATGGTTCCGGAAAATCGACATTGGTAAAAACAATTCTTGGATTGTGCAATCCTGCTTCCGGTGAAATTGTAAAAAACTGTAATGGTATAGGTTATCTGGGGCAGCAGAATGCAGCTCAGCGAGATTTCCCTGCAACAGTCCGTGAAGTAATAATGTCCGGCTGTGTGTCTCGAAACAAGCTGCCTTTTTATTCCAGTACCGAGAAACAGCGAGCCAAAGAACAGATTTACAAACTTGGCTTGGAGAAATTAACAAAAAAATCATTTAGAGAACTTTCCGGCGGACAAATGCAGCGCGTTCTTTTGGCTCGTGCGTTTTGTGCTGCATCGGAACTTTTGGTTTTGGATGAGCCGGTAAATGGACTTGATCCTATTATTACGGATGAGCTTTATTCTACAGTCCGAAGCAGAAACAGAGATGAAGGACTTACAGTTTTGATGGTTTCGCATGATATACATCGTGCAGTTCAGAATGCGACTCATATTCTTCACATGAATTGTAATGCTGCGTTTTTTGGAACATCTGAAGATTATAAAAAAACGCCTTTATATAATCAAATGACTTCAGTGGAAACATGTTCGACTCATGCATGTACGCATTGCGGAAGTGACTGTACCGCAAGTCATATTCGATTGGGAGTGTATCCATCATGATGAAAATTTTATCATTATTTTCATACGATTTTATTTTACGCGCATTAGTTGCCGGTTCGTTAGTTGCATTGTGTTCCGCATTGTTGGGCGTGATTCTTGTATTAAAACGTTATTCTATGATAGGCGACGGATTGAGCCATGTGGGATTCGGTGCGATAGCGATTGCAATGTCGTTGAATGTTGCACCTTTGGCAATTTCTCTTCCTGTTTCATTGGCAGCTGCATTTTTTTTATTGCGCATAAGCTCTGCCAATTCCGGCATAAAAGGCGATGCAGCGATAGCATTGATTTCTACAAGTGCGTTGGCGATAGGAATTTTAGTTACATCCGTAACTTCCGGGCTGAATACCGATGTTACGGCGTATTTGTTCGGTTCGGTATTAGCATTGAGCCGTCTTGATGTTTGGTTGTCGGTAATATTAAGCGTTGTAGTTTTAACATTGTTCATTTTGTGTTATCAACGAATATTTGCAGTTACGTTTGATGAAACATTTGCTACGGCAAGCGGAATTTCATCAGCAAAATACAACCGTATATTGGCAATACTTACGGCTTTAACAATTGTTGTTGGAATGCGCCTAATGGGAGCAATGATGATTTCCAGTCTTATAATTTTTCCGGTATTGACATCAATGCGTGTATTTAAAAGTTTTTTCAGTGTGACAATCTCATCTGCAATCTTATCTGTAATATGTTTTTTTATTGGTTTGGTTACTTCGTTCGTTTGGTCGGCACCTACAGGAGCCAGCATTGTAGTGGCAAATCTGATTATGTTTTTGATATTTGCGTTAATTGGCAAAATCTGCAAATAGTTTGTGCTGAAAATCTGCATATATAAAGGAAGAAACTCGATTTTTTTTACAACCGTTGGTTGTGCAGGAGTGTCATTTTACTTCAAAGTGCCTAAGCCTTGCGGTTAGATAAAGCGTTATTTGCCGATTTCATCGGCGAGGTAATACAATTTTATTCAAAGTTTTGAACATTGGTTGTTCAAACTGCATTTTGCCGAACAAGTCGGCGACAAAGTTTTGTTTTTAGGGCAAAACGTGGTAAAAGTTAGGAAAGGGGAAACAGCTCTTTCAGCATGCCGCAGTTTCCCCTTTCCTATGACCTATCCC
>JBNMHA010000072.1:0-11500 GCA_050872545.1 Spirochaetales bacterium
ATGCAAAGGCGTTTGATAAAATTAACGATGCGCCCGAAATAAAAGCATTTTTGGAATATCTGTGTAAAAATCAGGTGACTACAGATTTTACTGCGTTGCTTGACGCTGCGGTGACTAGGAATAAAGGCAATCAACAAGGGAGGAAAGAATATATGACATTAGCATATAATATGGCAGTAGCTGTTGACGAAGCTCGTAATGAGGGAATTGCAATCGGTGAAGAACGTGGCATTTCACTTGGTATTACTCAAGGAGAACATAAGAAAGCTATTGAAACTGCGAAAAGCATGAAGTCTGAAAATATGCCGGTTGCCATGATTGCGCATTTTACCGGCTTATCACCAGAAGAAATAGAAAAGCTTTAAGAACATTGCGCAGATTCCTGTGTCGTGGAACAGGAATGACAATAAAGCGGACTGTCATTATCCGGCTTGACCTGCGACGTTTGCGAAGCAAACTCGGTTGATAATCTCTTGTAAAGCAATTGAATAGATCTCCGGGTCAAGCACGAGAATGACATAAGACTAAAAGCTGTCGGGAATGACATGGGGAAAAGAAGCAAGGGAATGACAAAGCGCGCAATTTTGGATGATGTAAAGACACAAACTTCATTTCCAAATTAGCAATGTGTCATTCTCCCAACTGAAAACTCACACATGGAACAGACCTAAATCCCAAACAAGATACAAGTCCGGTACTGCGCTGCGTTATAGTTCTATTTTCGTGCTTGAAAGTTCCTTTAAAAGATTTTCAACAGCCTTCTGCATGGCACGAGAAGTGTCTGTTCCGCCGCCTTTTACCTGCGGAAGCGAAAAGGAAAATATTTCACTGCCGTCTTTAGCTTTGCCTTCTCCGGACAATGAAATTCTAACAAAATACTGTCCGGAGTAATCTGATACCGACGTTTCCGAATCAATATAAAATTCTGCTGTGTAATCTGCACCATTTTCTGTAACCACAGCATTCAATTCATTTTCCAAAAGCTGTTTAATTCCTGTAGTAATTTGCTTTTTAACAGAAACTTTTTGTTTCAAATCATCGGAAAGTTCCAGCCGAACAGCGAATGTAGGGCAGACAATTTCTAAGCGGACAGAAAACTCCGGTAGTGCAAAAGACGAAAGCTGCGAAATTAAAAAGCTGTTTTCCTCACCATCATTTAAAAATGCTACCAAATCAGGACTTACAGTAAAACTTTGAACGCTCGCATTACCGAGAAGTTCTATTGAATACGAAATATTTCCGCTGTCATCAGTTGAATTTTGTCCTTTTACTTTCAGCATATTATCCTTATGTACAATTTTTATCGGAAATGACTTAATCGGACTGTCGACATTACGATAAAAAACTCTCAATGACGCTATCTTTGCATTTTTATCAAGCGATGAACTTTTGCCGGGCAGCAAAACAGGCTCAATTTTTATATTGCCGATGTAATTTTGAATCTCTGTAAAAAGGTCAGTCTGCAATGCAACATTTTTTCCGCCAATCTGTACCGTCAAATCATCATTTATGTACAAAAGAATTTCTCTGTATGCCGTAAGCAGATATTTCAGCCGCAAAGCTGCGTCATTTGCCGCCTGCGCTTCCCGATAAAAATTGACAGCCTTATTCACAGCCGCCTGTTTTTTCTGATTCTGCCTAGCGCGGTACTGCTCAATGCTTAACCGATAATAAACCGAGTAAACATTCTGTGGCGACTTATATGCACCGATAAACTCCAAATCATCAAGTTCATTCATCAATGAAAGTTCGATTACTTCCGAAAATGCCTCTTTTGATTTCCCATTTATGTCTTCAAGTCGGCTTGTATTCTCACTTTTAATTTTCACGTTAATTTGAGAAGCAATCATCGATATTGCCTGACTCTGCGCCTCCTGCAAAGTGGAACCTTCGCCGATTCCCGTATAAAAACCGTCCTCAGCCGGAAATTTCACAAGCCAAGCCGGTTTGCTTTCGGAAACAGCGACTTCTGCCGGTCGTTCATGCGATCGAATATCCGTCACAACGCCTTTTTCTTTTACCGGAGCAACCGGCGATGTATTAATTCGTGCTGCTGCCTTGTTCATATTTTTCCCACTGAAATTTTGCAAGTCATTCAAATCAATCGAAACAAGCACATAAAAATTTCCTTTGTCCTGAAAAACGTCTTCAATCTTTGATTGCTTCATTACAGCGGATGACACCTGAATCGACATCGCTTTCACCATATCGCTGTCGTATTTACCGTCAACTGTTCCGGTAACTTCACGTTCGACAGCTTCGATACTGTTAAGAATACGCACAGCAACAACGCGCGATAGTTCCGCTCTTGCAAGATTTGCTGCTGCATTGCGCCGTTTGGCGATACCTGACGCATAAATTTTTTGCTGCGAAACCGGCGGATTTTTCAGCCATTCGGGATAATTTGCAGCCCAATTTTGAACGGCAGACGCAAAAATCATTAAAAATACAAAAAATTGTTTCTTCATAACGAGAACCTCCAAAATACTTCTACTATAGAATTGACAGTTTTTTTTTTTTTTTTACAACATAATTAACTTTTACACAAGGAGAAACTTCAGAATGAAGAACAAATTAATTGTATTAATTTTCATGTTCGTTGGCGTAATTTTCAGCATTTCAGCCAATGAAATCACAACACAAGGAAAACGTGTTGCAATCCTGCCGTTTACCGCAAAGGGCAATTTTGATGCTTTATATGCGGAAGTGGCTCAAGACAATTTCACTACGGAGCTGATAAAAGGCGATATGTATAAAGTTGTAGAACGTTCACAACTTGATAAAGCGATGAAAGAATTGAAATTTCAAAGCGGAAGCGACTTCGATGAATCAAGTGCGGTAGAAGTCGGTAAACTCGCCGGTGCGGAAATCGTTGTAATCGGTATAATTACCGCATTAAACAATCAAATTATAATAAATATCCGCGGTATCAACGTAAAAACCGGGATTGCAGAATTCGCAGAAAAAGATTCTACCAAAACACAGGAAGGATTGTTGACATCGGTAGAAAGAATTGCAAAAAAACTTTCATTATCAGGTACTCAGGCACCTTCTGGAAGTCAGAATTCTACAAAAAAGACATCAAATGTAGATTTTTCGATGAATTCCAGTAATTCTAAATTAACAGAATCTCAGGAAAAATTTGTAGTAAAGTTTTTTAACCTAAAATTGGGAATTGATCCCTACAATATGAGTCCAGAAGAAATAAGAATTGTATATAAAAAACACAAAGCGGCACTTGGAGCCGGAGTAGCATTAGCAGTAACTGGAGGAACATCTTTCATATTTGGTACAATCTTTCTGTTAATGCTAAGTTCTGTTTTTGATACAGTTACCCAAGTGGCTTTCGGTGTTCTTGGAGGAATATTTCTTCCTGCTGGTGTCATTATGGGATGCTGTAGTATTGCTCCGTTTGTTCGTGCATCAAAAATAAGTAAAACTTATAAGGCTATTCACGGCGAAACTATATCAAAAAGCTACTTTAAAACTTTCAATAAAACCACATCAGTCAATTATGAAAATAAAAGCTTTGAAATAGCATTAGGCTACAGTTTTTAATTTTGTTTATTACCGGAGCTGTTATGTAAGTGCAGTGACAGCTCCAAATCCCCCTATATTACGAATAAAATATTTTAAAAGGAGTTAAATATGAAGAGATTTTCAATGATTTTGGCTGCGGCGGTTTTAACATTAGCTTTATGCAGCTGCGGTGGTTCGGCACAAATAAAGGAAAGAAAAAAGAAAGCTGATGTTCCTGTTTGGTACAGTATTCCACCGCAAGATGAAACAGGCGTTTATGCCGTCGCAATGGCAACAAAACAAAGTATGCAATTGGCAATGGATATTGCAAAAAACCGAGCACGCAATGAACTGTCAAGCGTAATTTCCGTAACAGTTGCCAATTTGATTAAAGACCACCTGAAAGAAGCAGGCGCAAGCAACGCTTCTGTAGCAACAGAATTATCTGCAAGTGTATCAAAATCTTTAACTGCCAATACACTTTCAGGTTCTACGCTTGTACAGCAGGAAATCTACGAATTGGATCAGGACGGCGACGGCAATACAGACGCTTACGAAGTTTATGTTTTGATGAAAATTTCAGACTTGGGAAAGAGAATCAGCGACGCAATGAAAGAAAACAGAGCCGCTTTTGCTGAAATGGAAGCAGAAAAAGCTTTTGAAGAACTGGAAACTGAACTTGCAAAATTGAAATGGACAGATCCTGAATTCAAAGCTGCACCTCGTGATTACACAGATTAATTTCAGATGCATTTATTGTTAAAAGTGTACCTCACTTTTGAAGTGTACCTCGAAAGTTGGAGACAATTTTTTAGAGGTACACTTTTTTTTGTTATAAGGCAGTATGTCATTGCCAAGTGCAAGCTTTGGGCAATCAAATTATTCGCCTGCGCAAAGTTGTATTTTTAAACTGTCAGTGTTAAAATATTCGCCAATTTACAAACAAAAAGGATGTTGAATTCAATGTTTGATTGCTCGAAAAAGAAAACACAAAAAATTGTCGAATATTACGGAAAAGATATTTTAGCTTCACCCGGAATGCAGTCCGAAAAAAAATTTATCCAACATGGCGTATTCAGTGTATACGATCATTCTGTCAAAGTTGCGCGAGTTTGTGTTGGAATCGCAAATTTCTTTCATCTGAAAACAGATAACCGTGCATTGGTAAGAGGTGCGCTGCTGCATGATTATTTTTTGTACGACTGGCATTTAACATCGCCGGAAAACGGTCTGCATGGCTTTACTCATGCCGCATGTGCACTTGAAAATGCCAAAAAAGATTTTGTACTCAGCAAAAAGGAAGAAAACATGATATTAGCACACATGTTTCCCTTGAATCTCACATTACCAAAATCACGAGAGAGCGTTATTCTTTGTATATCCGACAAAATTTGTGCTACATATGAAACTCTGCATGGTTTTTATAAAAAAATATTCAGTAAACGGAGGAAATGAGATTGGGTATAGAGATTATCGAGAAATATTTTTTATGGCTTGTATTTTACAGCGTTGTCGGTTGGATTTACGAGACTATACTCTGTTCTGTTCAGGAACGGCACTTTGTTAATAGGGGATTTTTGAATGGTCCGTATTGTCCGATATACGGATTCGGAGCTTTGCTTGATATTTTGATTCTTGGCAAAATAAGCAATCCGGTTTATTTGTTTCTTCTTGGTGCAATTCTTACATGCACACTGGAATATCTTACATCTTATTTTATGGAAAAACTGTTTAATGCAAGATGGTGGGACTACAGTGAATGGAAATTTAATATAGGCGGAAGGGTTTGCTTAGCCGGCGGCATTGTCTTTGGGTTATTTTCTGTACTGCTGATAAAAATAATTCATCCGGTTATTTGCAAATATACAAATTTTTTGCCGCCGCTGGTTCTTCATATTGCCTCAGCGACAATTTTTATCGCATTTATTATAGATGCTTATATTACCATCAAAGAATTTGCAGGCTTTGACAAAAAATTAAAAGAAGCCGCTGCAATAATAAAAGAAAGCAAAAATCGAATTGCCGATAAAATACACAGCCTTGAAGCATCTCCGCCGATTAGCAATGTTTACGAAAATGTTTTTCTTATGTTAAATAAACAGCAGCAGAGAATGCTTGAAGCGTTTCCAAGACTAAAATCCCAAAATTACAACAGCATAATCAAAGAAATTCGCAAGCTTATATCTCGCAGACATAATAAACAGTAACAAAAATTGCAGTGCAAAACAGATTTGTATTAAAAATTTTGCAATGTTATTACCCGGTCGAAGCTGGCTAATAACATAAAATAAAAGCTGCCTGAAAATGATATTACAATCTTTTCAGGCAGCTTATTATTATTCAAATTCGATGTTATTCATTAATAAATGAAATAGGTTGACCTGTAGAATCAAGAACAGACAGCCACAATTCACTTTCCGGTTCAAGCTGTTTTCTTTCTGAAATAGCAACTTTTATAGGCAAATGAACATATTCACCGCCTAAATATCCGATTACGATGTTTGTTTTTCCGCTCATTCCTGCATGAACAGCACGCTGCGCCAACTGTAGACAAAAGATAGAATCATTAGGCGTAGGCGGAGTAGAACGAATAATGTAACTTGGATCAATGTATTTTACCGATGTAGAAATTCCTTCATTAGCAAGATATTCTTTTATCTTATCTTTCAAAAACAACCCAATATCGTTAAGTTTTTCATTTCCGGATGGATCGTATTTCTTTTCCATATTTTCAAAATATTCTTGACCTGCGCCCTCAGCCACAAGAATAACCGCATGGTTAGAATGCTGGAAACGTTTTTTTAATGCAGCAAGAAAACCTTTTTCACCGTCAAGTTCAAATCTTATTTCAGGAACAAGAACAAAGTTTACATCATTTGTGGCAAGTGTCGCATTTGCAGCAATAAACCCGGAATGTCTTCCCATTACTTTAACAATACCGATTCCGTTCATTGCACCTTTTGCTTCGGTATGAGCTGATTCTATTGCGGTACACGCTTCACTGAATGCTGTTTCCGAACCAAAAGATTTATCAATATAAGCAATATCGTTATCAATCGTTTTCGGAATACCGATAACCGCAATTTTCAGATTGCGTCTTTCTATAGCTTCAACAATTTTGGAAGCACCGCGCAGTGTTCCGTCACCGCCTATAACGTACAAAATATTAACTTTAAGCTTTACAAGTTTATCTACGATTGCATCTGCATCCTGCGGTCCGCGCGATGAACCTAAAATCGTACCTCCGAGCTTATGGATATTTTCCACAACATCCGGAGTAAGATTAATAATCGAATGGTCATATTTATCGATAAAACCTTCATAACCGTATCTGATTCCGTACATAAGGCGGTTGTTGTAACGATAGTAATTCATGTACACAAGCGCGCGGATTACGGAATTCAATCCCGGACAAAGACCGCCGCATGTTACCACTGCGGAAATTGTATCGCCTGGCTCAAAATAAATTTTTTGACGCGGTCCAGCTTTTTCAAATGACGGAATAAGATCTTCTCCGTCCTTTTGATTTTTCAGTTTTTCAACATATTCATTTAATTTCTTTTCTGAAGAGAGAAACAAATACCTATCTTCGTCACTGACATATTTAATTTTATGCTCTTTTGTGTTTGTAAAGCCGTCCAGCGGAGAGTCATATCTTGGTTCACCCAAAGTTTCTACAATTAAATCTTCTTTTTTCAGCATAATCACTCCTTATTTCAACATCATTTTATTAATTTCTATTTCTGAAGCTTCCAAATATGAAAGTCCGGCATGTTCTTTATGCGCATAAAGAATTTTTGAAGATGAATTAATAAATACTCTGCTTAAATCAAAATCGTATTTTTTCAATACAGCCAAAACTTCATCAAGACTTCCGCCTTGTTTTCCTACACCCGGAATCAAAAGCGGCAAGTTTCCGGCATTCTTGAACATTGAAACAATTCTGTCCAATTCTTCAATATGAGTTGCACCGGCAACCGCTCCGATAGGCGTACCAAACTCTTTAGACCAATCTATAAGTTTGTTAATTACAGCTTCATATAAATACTGACCGTTTTCCAGTTTTAGCATTTGGAAATCACAGCTTCCCGGATTTGAAGTTCTTGCAAGCACGAAAAAACCTTTGTCCTTGTACTGAAAGAAAGGTGAGAGCGAATCTGTTCCCATATAAGGTGCCAATGTTACCGCATCTGCATTCAATTCTTCAAATACGGCTTTAGCATAAGCTTTTGAAGTATTTCCTATATCTGCACGCTTTGCGTCCAAAATTACCGGAACGCCTTTTCCCTGTGCATAAGAAATAATCTTTTTTAATGCCGAGTGTCCCGCTGTTCCGAAAGGCTCAAAAAATGCAATGTTAGGTTTTACCGCAAGTGCTTTATCTGCAAAATTATCAAGCATAGAATCAAAAAACAATGTCAATGTTTTTTCCGTATCATCACTTTTTACTTCCTGCGGCAAATTATCCCAAACAGGATCTAAGCCCAAACACAAAACAGAATTAATTTTCTCAAAACGCTCTTTTGTTTTATCTAAGAATTTCATTTATGTTTCCTCCGGATAAGTCTGTAAAATGCTTGTGAGTTTATAGAACAAAAGTTTATTTGTCAAAAAAAATCACTATTTATTTTGATAAATCTGCTCAGGCTCAAACATTACCGGAGTATTATTTTCTTGCCAGTCGTTGTCTTTAAGCGAACGGTAAAAACAGCTTCTGTGCCCTGTATGACATGCGGCTTTACTACCTTTTTGTTCCACTAAAAACAAAACCGTATCCATATCGCAGTCAATTCTGATTTCTTTTATTTCTTGATAATTGCCTGATTCTTCGCCTTTGCACCAAAGTTTTTGGCGTGATCTGCTGAAATATGTAGCTTTATTTGTTTTTATAGTGTTTTCTAATGCTTGTTTATTTGCCCAAGCCATCATTAAAACTTCATTAGTTTCAAAGTCCTGTGCAATCACCGGAACAAGTCCGTCCGATGTGAATTTTATTTTATTCAATATTTCCATTTAATTTTCCTAATAATAAAGTCATTTCGTTTAAGCATAAAAAAAGGCTACTTTTGCAGTAGCCTTGTATTGGGTCCTGTCAGACTTGAACTGACGACCGGCGGGTTATGAGTCCGCTGCTCTAACCAACTGAGCTAAAGACCCATCGGCTTTATATAATAAAACTAAGTTTCAGTCAATATTTTTTTTCACTTTTTATTTTCTATTATCTCCAAATATTTTTCCGCAACTTTCACCGCCTGAACAGCTTCTTTTACATCGTGCACTCTTATCCAAGAAGCTCCATTTAAAACAGCAATTGTGTGTACTGCTACGGTTCCGGCAACTCTTTCATCCGGCAAAACAGATTTTCCGTCTGCCGACAAAACATTGCCGATCATTGATTTTCTTGATGCCGCAGCCAACACCGGATACCCACTGGCGACAAGTTCTTTAAGTCCAGCCAGAAGTCTATAATTATCATCTGTCGTTTTGCCGAAACCAAAGCCGGGATCAAGCACGATTTTTTTTATTCCAATCGTTGAAAAATGTTCTGCACGTTCAAGCAGTGAGGAAAAAACTTCTTTGCATACATTTTCATATACCGGATTATTCTGCATAGTAAGCGGCGTACCAAGCATGTGCATTAAAATACATGTCGGCTGATATTTCAGTGCTACATCGGGCATTTTTTCATCCATAGTAAAGCCGCTTATGTCATTAATTATTGACGCTCCGCTTAATATTGCTTCTTCTGCCACTGTTGATTTATACGTATCAACAGAAATTTGTATATCAAAACGTTTTTTAACCGCGTCCACAATCGGAATAACACGCTCCAGTTCTTCCTCTGCCGATACACGTTCGCTTCCCGGTTTTGTAGTTTCTCCGCCTATATCAATAACATCAGCGCCGTCGGCTATCATCTGTTGAGCGTGAAACAAAGCTTTATCAAGCGAATTAAATTTTCCGCCGTCACTGAACGAATCCGGCGTTACATTCAAAATTCCCATAACGGTTATTTTTTTATTCTGCCGCATCTTCTGCTGCCTCCTCATTTGTCGACGGAGAAATTTCATTAAGTACAGAATCAAGCAATCTGTTCATAAAAGGGAAATTTGACGTAATTTTCTTTGCATAATTAATATTTGTTACCGCGTCGTCTTTTCTGTCATTCATAAGCTGATAATATGCAAAATATAAATACATAGCTTGTCCGGCTAAATCTCCGTCCATAATGTAGTCAGAATTGCGAATCCATTTTCTACCGACCCAAATTTTTTCGCCATCGGTTCCGTAAGGGCGGTAACCTCTGAAATCCACAAAAAGCCAATCATTATAACTTGTGATTACGTATCCTAAATCGCCTTGCTGAACATTTTGCTGCGTCATCCAATCGGTGTCCGGAATTTCGTAAGTAACGACATTAGGTTTGTTAATGACAATAACGCCTTTTGCTAAATCGTTCGTATCCATCCAAACTTTTTTTGAGTTCTCCATTTCAACAAGGAAAATTTCTTTTTCACCGTCAAATTCAACTTGCTGACATACAACTTTAGCACCGATTCCCAGTCTGTGAAAACTGCCTTTAGCCAATTGTTGCCATTTTTTGCCGACATCATCACGGTTTATATAACCGATATTCATTAAATTTTTTGTGTAATATACATCGTTTTGTTTTGAATCTTGCTTTACAACCGGTGCAACTTGTATGTTTTTTTGTACACCTTCAATTAATCCTGCGTCGTTATTCTTTGCCGTACAGCTTATAAAAATGAAAGCTAAAAGTCCCAGAAAAATCTTTTTCAAATTATTCCTCCTGAAAATTGTCCATATTACTAGGAAAAAAAACATGTTTTAGCAATGCTTTTCTGCTTATTTTTCCGTTTTATTTCCATATTTAAAAATATTTTGTATAAATGCCTGACTGCATGATTTTGAAAAGGAGTACAAATGTCCGCAGAAGAAAAATCCAATGAATACATTAAAAACATAGAACATTTGGCAAAAAAAAATAATGTTCCGGCTGATATAATGATGAAATATTGGCAGGAAAAATACGCCGCATTTGAAGAAATTACCGATAAATACAATTTTTGTAATGAAACAAAATTTTATCCGGGTGATTCGCCGTTGCCATTTACCGCACTTACAATTAACGGCTCAATTATCATAGCTTCATCTGCGCAAAGTAATGGGCTGCGTAACATTCAATATATTCCTATAGAAATTCGATGTGACGAATCAAATATTGTTCCCAAAAAAGCAAAGGGCAAACTTGCAGATAGTGTGGAATATCTAAAAAAAATAGATTTTGAAAACTTATTTTCTACTTCTCCGGTAATAAAAATTAAAACAGCCGATGAACCGAATGAAGAATTACCTGATGAAAAAACTGCGCAGTTTACAAAAGAAATCACAGATGTATTCACAAAAATAAACAGCGAAATGGCAAATGCCGTTACTAAAGAGGCGTAAGAATGAGCATAACATACGGAATAAATCCTGTAAGAGAACAATTAAAAGTCGTTTCATCCGGAAATATTTACTTTTGCGGCGGGAAATTATCTCCCAAGTTAAAGGAACTGGAAACAAAAGCGCGCAGTGCAGAACTGAATGTTGTGTTCCTAGAGCGTGACATTTTCCAAAAAAGGTTCGGCGAGTGGGAACATCAGGGCGTTGTTTTGGAATCAAATGCAACTTACTCTTTCATCTGCGGTGAAGAAGACTTTTACAATGAATTAAAAAATATTGAAAATACAGACACGATTTTACTGCTTGACGGCGTGAAAGATGTTGGAAATTTAGGTGCGATTCTACGAAGTGCGCTTCTATTCAACGTGAAATACGTAATTTTACCGAAGAATAACAGTGCGTCTGTAAATGAAGTCGTTATAAAACGTTCAGCCGGAGCCGCCTCACAGCTGAAAATTGTATACATAACTAACGTTTCACGCACGCTTGAAAAATTAAAGCAAAACGGCTACTG
>JBNMHA010000073.1:0-11309 GCA_050872545.1 Spirochaetales bacterium
CGCAAAATTGCCTACAATGTTGGTGCATTTGAAAAAGTAACTGACGAAAAGATTCGCAAATTATTAGAATTTATCTCAACTGGCAAAAGCGAAACATCGCTGACGGACAAAATCTGTAAAGAACTGCACCGAGTGCATGGTAATGAAGAATGGAGGGCTGAATATATGACACTGCAAATGTTAAAACAAGAGACTTACAATATTGGCTTTACCGATGGCGAAAAGCGAGGTATCGCAATAGGTGAAGAGCGTGGTCGCAGCGAAGGCATTTCGCTTGGCATTACTCAAGGTGAGAAAAAAGCAAAGCTTGAAACTGCGAAAAAGTTTTTGGCAATGGGGCTTTCAGTAGAACAAATTGCTGATGGTACCGGCTTGTCGCCAGAGGAAATAGAAAAGTTTTAGAAACATTTAGAAGATTCCCAGTGTTTACTAGAGTAAACACTGTAGATCAAGCACGGGAATGACATAAAAAGGAAGTGTGAGAATGCCCCAAAACAACGTGGTGGTTGAGCAAGCCAAAAACTTTAGTTTTTGGTTATGTCGAAACCACCTGATTTACAGAGTTCATTTCGACGAGCTCAATGAGCTCTGTAAATTGTAAGCCCCAGCAATCTTGCAAACCGTGTCATTTATCCGGCTTGACCTGCGACGTTTGCGAAGCAAACTCGGTTGATAATCTCTCATAAAACCTTGTTGCAGATTTCCGTGTTGCAGTGCGAGAACGACAATGGAAAAGGAAGCGTGGAAATCTATCATTAATGTATTCATTTAATTTCATCTCCGACACATAATAAAAAAGGCTGTCCTTTGTGTGAAAACATTATGTTTCACGGACAGCCACCATCCTCCGGCAAAGAAGCTGCTTTATTATAAGAATTCTTTGGAGAGGAAAAATTCGAATAAAGTTTTTACTAAAGCAGCCTTTTGATAATCCTAATTCGGAATTATCAACAATGAATTTTCTGCGGCAACAGAACAATCCATGTTTGCTGATCACTCATTCCGGAGGAAAGTCAATAAATTTATACTAAGAAAATGCTGATTTTTCCAATACCCTTTCGGGTCTGGAAGGTACTTTTTTGTTTTTTCAGCACTATTTTCATAAAAATATACCTAAAATGGATAATAGATAAGCTAATATACAATATTTTTGAGTGATAAAAATCCTATTTACTGATATTGGATATTAGTATTACCAAATTGTAATATTCGAATCAGACAATTGCTGCGAGTCGAATAAAAAACGGATTGAAAAATTGACGGTAATTCTTAATTCTTCTATAATGCGACTAATTTTTTTGATTTTGGAGAATGTAAAGTGGACTTTAGAGAACTTAGAAAGAAATACATCAGCTTTTTTGAAAGTAAAGGACATAAACAAATTCGAGCAGCGTCGCTTATTCCGGAAAATGACCCGACAGTGCTTTTTACTACGGCAGGAATGCACCCTTTAGTGCCTTATTTGACAGGGCAAGTTCATCCGGAAGGAAAACGGCTTGTTGATTACCAAAAATGTATAAGAACCGGCGATATTGATGATGTAGGCGATTCTTCACACCTTACATTTTTTGAAATGTTGGGAAACTGGTCTTTGGGTGATTATTTTAAAAAGGAAGCAATTTCTTGGTCATTTGAATTTCTGACAAAAGAACTTGGTTTTTCTGTAGAACAGCTTCATGTTACAGTTTTTGAAGGTGATGAAAATGCACCGCGTGATGATGAATCTGCTGAAATCTGGAAATCTCTTGGTGTTAAAGCCGACCACATTCATTACAAACCGAAAGAAGACAACTGGTGGGGACCTGCCGGAAATACAGGACCATGTGGCCCCGATACAGAAATGTTTATAGATACAGGCAAAGAAGCTTGTTCGGATAAATGCGAACCGGGTTGCCGATGCGGAAAATATATTGAAATTTGGAATGATGTTTTTATGCAGTTTAATAAGGATGAAAACGGTAAATATACGTCGCTTTCACAAAAAAATGTTGATACAGGAATGGGAATCGAAAGAACTGTAGCAATGATGAACGGCAAAAAAACAGTTTATGAAACAGAAAGTTTTACTCCGATTATCGAGAAAATCGAAGAGCTTTCCGGCAAGAAATACGGCGAATCGGAAGATGTTACAAAAGCAATCAGAGTAGTTGCAGATCATGTAAGAACAGCAACATTTATTATCGGTGATGAAAAAGGAATCTCTCCATCGAATGTCGGAGCTGGTTACGTTCTGCGTCGCTTGATTCGTCGAGCTGTCAGATTCGGAAAAACTTTGGGAATATCAAATATTTTTCTTTCAAAAGTAGCGGCTGTCGTTGTTGATTTAATGGGTGAATTTTACCCTGAATTAATAGAAAATAAGCAGCGAATTTTCGATGAGCTAGAACGTGAAGAAACAAAATTTGAAGCTACGCTACAGACCGGACTGGCTGAATTTAATAAAGTTGCCGGAAAACTTGCAGAACATGACCAGAACTTGATTTCTGGAAAAACAGCATTCAAACTTTACGATACTTACGGCTTTCCGCTTGAACTTACGCTTGAGCTTGCAAAAGAAAAAAATATGACTGTAGATACAGAAGGTTTTGCTGCACAGTATGAAAAGCACAAAGAAGAATCTCGTACAGCACAGAAAGAAAGCTTTAAAGGCGGACTTGCAGACCACAGTGCGGAAACGACAAATCTTCACACTGCAACACATCTTCTTCATGCGGCTCTGCGAAAAGTTTTGGGCGACCATGTTCAGCAGAAAGGTTCAAATATTACTGTAGAAAGACTGCGTTTCGACTTTTCTCATCCTCAGAAAGTTACGGCAGAGGAATTAAAAGAAGTAGAACGGCTTGTAAATGAACTGATTCAAAAAGATGTTCCTGTTACAATGGAAATTATGGCATTGGAAGATGCTAAAAAACAAGGCGCATTGGCGTTCTTTACTCAAAAGTATGAAGAAAAAGTCAAAGTTTATACAATCGGAGATTTTTCTAAGGAAGTATGCGGCGGACCTCATGCGCAGCACACAGGCGAATTAGGAAAATTTGTTATAAAGAAAGAAGAAGCGTCTTCTGCCGGAGTGCGCAGAATAAAAGCTGTTCTTATAAAAGAATAATTTCTTTTATTTATTTTTTAAGGGAGAAAAATGCATGGATGTCTATCAAAGTTTTATCGATAATTCTGAAGAGTTTATAATCGGTCTGCAAACAAGGCTTACTGCAGCGCAGGCTATGGCTCCGGAGAATGGGGGAACCGGTGAATATACTAAAGTTAATATTCTGAAAAATATTCTTACCGGATTGAGTTTTGATGACTTTGAAGAAATTCAAGCTCCTGACGATCGAGTTCCATGCAGTTTTCGTCCGTCACTTCTTGTTACTGTAAAGGGTAAAAATCACGAAAAGTCTTTATGGATTATTTCCCATTTAGATGTGGTTCCGCCGGGTGATAAAGAATTGTGGGATACAGACCCATTTAAAGCTGTTGTAAAAGACGGAAAAATTTATGGGCGAGGAACTGAAGATAATCAGCAAGGAATTGTAGCATCTATAGTGGCTGCAAAAGCTTTGCTGCATAATAAGATTACTCCAGAAATTGATATAAAGCTTTTGTTTGTCGCTGATGAAGAAGTCGGCAGTAAATACGGAATTGAATGGATATTAAACAACAGAAGCGACTTGTTTAAGAAAGATGACTTGATTCTTATTCCCGATGCCGGGGATCCGTACGGAGAATATATTGAAATCGGCGAAAAGTCAATTTTGTGGCTGGAATTTAATATTCAGGGGAAACAGGCGCATGGATCTCGTCCGGATTTAGGTGTTAATGCCGCACGTGCTTCTTCAAAATTGACAGTAGAACTTGATAAATTATACGAGATTTTTTCTCATAAAAATGAACAGTTTGATGTTCCTTACTCGACTTTTGAACCAACAAAGCGAGTTTGTTCCGTTTCAAATATCAACACAATTCCCGGAAGTGAAATTCTTTGCTATGATTGCCGCGTTTTGCCTATATACAAGCTTGACGATGTTTTGGCACAGATAGACAAAGCGGTTGAAAAAGTTAGGCAGGAAACAAAAACCGAAATTACTTATACAATCAAGCAGCGTGTTGATGCACCGTTGGAAACATCGCCGCAAGCTTCGATTGTTTTGCAGTTGACTTCTGCCATAGAAAAAAAACTGGGATTTAAACCTAAGACTTACGGAATCGGCGGCGGTACTGTAGCGGCTTATTATCGCCAAAAAGGTTATGCCGCTGCGTTGTGGACTACTCTCGACGGTACAATGCATAGCCCAAATGAATATTCTTCAATTTCAAATACTCAAAAAGATGCGGCAGTTTTTGCTGAATTGATGAGCAAAGCCACATAGGAGAAATTATATGAAATACAGATTAATCGATAATCATTGCGGATTATTCACTCATGAGACTTCTGCATTTCAAATAATGAGAAATGCGGTTGCCAATGCAGCTAAAAAAAGTACGCCGACAGATTTTTTTATAATTGCAAATTTTAATTTCTTTGATGCCTTTAAAAAGTTGCTGCCGGAAATTGATAAATTAAATAATAACGGTAAACTTGGCAAAATGAGAATTCTTATTTGTTCAGAGGAAAGTATTACGCCTAAAAATTTTCTTTTCGATTTAAGAAATGACGCAGTTTCGCTTGAAAAAAGTGATTCCATAATAATGAAGAAGCTTTACAGAGAAAAAAAACTGTATTTCAGGATAAATTATAAAGATAAAATCAAGACACTTCTTTATATTACGGAAAATGATGGTAAATACAAAGTTTTTTGCGGTAATACGAGCTTAACATCCGAAAAAGAGGGAGAAGCGCACATAAGTTTGCTTACGGAAGTTTCCGGCAAATCTCAAATTAAACAGAAAAAATATATGCTGTTTTTTAAAAAACTATGGATGATTTCCGATACGCACATTAACAACATCAGAATTATTCGCTATCTGAATGCTTATGCCGAACTTGAAGTAATGCATCTTCCGCTTCGCCGGTTTATTTCTTCATTTCTAAAGAAAAACAAAAAAGAGTATTTAGTAAAAAATATCAGCAGAAATGATTCTGCAATTATAGAGTTTCAGAATAATGCTTTTTATGCTTGCGTGGAACGAATGGAAAACTACGGAAGCGTTTTGCTGTCAAATTCTATAGGAATAAGCGAAAACCGACTTACCGCTCGTGTGATTAAATTTTACTATCTGCGCAACAGAAATATTCTCATAATTGCATCAGAAGAGCGTATTCTTACTTGGGAAAAACTTTTAAAGGAAGAAGATTTATTTCGTGACGGAATAACATTTCTTGACAGGAAAAAACTTCAGGCTCCAGATTTTGATGATTCTCAATTTGTAGAAAATGATTTTATCATTGTAGATGAAGCGGAATATTTCAGCACGGCAAAGGATATTAACAACAGACGCAAACATTTTATGAAAATTTTGAACCAGAATCCGGAAGCAAAATTAATGATGATTTCCAAAAATATTATTAATGATTCGCTGCTAGATTTCGTGTACATTGTGAACACTTTTATACGCGGCAGCTATAAAAATATATTGGAAGAAATCGGAGTAACTGAAAAGCTTTCCAAACTGGAAAACGAGATACTTACCAAAACGGTAAATAATGATTCGATAGATATAATTCAGAACATTTTGGATCTATTTTTGGTGCAGCAGGAACTGAAAAATTTTGATTTTAATTCAGCAAAACTTTATGAACCGGGACAGGAAGCCAACAGACCTCAGATTATAACTGTTAAATATGCGTATTCTCATGAAATTTTTAATGTAATATTTGAAAATTTGCTGCCTACAATTATGAACCTCAATTTTGAATATACAAAGCTGAAGTTTGTTAAATATTGTGATGAACCAAGCTTAATCCGTTGGTACAAATGGCTTATGCTTAGAAAAATAGATTCTAGCTTATTTGCATTCATTGCTACTTGCGAAAATTTTCGGGCGAAAACTCAATTTCTTTCGGGGCTGCTGCGCGGTAATAAAGAAAATATGGAAGAGGGACTGAAATATTTTACAAGTTACCAAATCGACAATATAGTGAAGGCATTTAATGATACAGCTCCAAAAGAAAAAAGCGAAATATTGGAACGGCTGGAAGCAGATTTTTTCACAACAACAAAACTTTTGGATAATATTAACGGAATTAAATATCTCGGAAATAAAGATGAAAAAATAACTGCGCTTCTGAAAATTATTAACAGTGAAAACAAACCGACTTTGATTTTCTCAGAATCCGACGATACGCTGAAATATTTGCAGAAACGCCTGCTTGAATACAGAAGCAAGAAAATAGAAGTGATTCTCGGTGAAAATATTTCTTATGATGGTGAGGATATAATAAAGGCAGAAAATCTTGATATTCATAAAATTTGCCAAGATTTTGAATCAGGCGATATAGAGATTCTTCTAATGAATGATAATGTACCGGAAGAGATTAAGCTGCAGCGTGCTAAGGTTATAATAAATTTCGATTTGCCGAATATTCCTTTTGTTCTTAGCAAAAGAATCAACAAAACTACAACCGACCCAAAAGTTAATAAAATCAAAGTTTATAATTTCCAATCAGATAAACGTGTTGATAAAGAAATTGAATTGTTTGAAAAAATGAACCTTGATGTTTCAGATATTATTTCATATTTCGGCGTAGATTATGTTCAGTGGTGCCGCAATGTTAAAAGCATTTCGGATATTTCAAACGACAATATTCAAACATTGCTGCTGATGACAAAGGAATATAAAGATTTTTTAACCAAGAAAAATATTGATGATGTTACATACAAGGTTCCTCAAAAATTGCCGCATGATGATATTTCTTTGCGCCAGTTTATAAAATATTTGGATATTTCAGAGGAAACGCTGAAATTAACGGAAAATAAATTTAAAAAGCCTATTTATACTATTCTTAAAGCCGAAGAAGAATCTTTCTATGTGATTTACCTTACTTCACGAGGTTTGAAAACATATAACAATATATATTTTTCGGAAACTGAAGTTAATCGTGAAATTACGACGGAAGAGGAGAATAAAATTACTGATATTATCAAGAACGAGATAAAGTCTGAAGCTGATTTTATTGAAGTAATAGGTATTATTATATATACAAAAAATGTGTGAACTAAAAAGGAAAGATTATGTATGCCGAAAGAGTAAAAGCTTTGAATCCTTATGTTCCCGGTGAGCAGCCTAAGGACAGAGTTTATATTAAGTTAAATGCCAATGAAAATCCTTATCCGCCGTCGCCTAAAGTGCGTGAAGCGTTGAATAATTTCGATTATTCGCAATTGCGGCGTTATCCGGATCCCGATGCGGCAGAACTGCGCCGGGCTTTCGCTTCAATTGCAGGTGTAAATCCGGAAATGGTTTATGCTGGAAACGGCTCGGATGAAATTCTTTCGTTTATATTTTATACATTTTTTGATGATAAGCTTCCGGTTGTGCTTCCAATGCATACTTACAGTTTTTACCCGGTATACGCAAGTTATTATAATATTTCGCTGCATAAAGTACCGCTGGAAGAAGATTTTTCAATCTCGGTTGATAAGCTGTTGGAACCGGAGAGCTGCGGAATTATTTTTGCAAATCCAAATGCTCCGACCGGTCGCTTTATGTCGCCGGAGAAACTGCGTGAGCTTTTGACTAGATATGATTCCGACAAGCCTGTGGTTGTAGATGAGGCATATATTGATTTCGGCGGAGAAACAGCAGTTCCTTTGCTGAAAGAATTTCATAATTTAATAATTATTCGAACTTTTTCAAAAAGTTATAGTTTTGCCGGTGCAAGACTTGGTTTTGTGATTGCAGCTCCTGATGTTATAAATACTTTTATTACAGTGAAAAATTCTTTTAACCATTTCCCGGTTGACTCGATTATTCAGAAACTTGGCGTTGCTGCATGTGAAGATTATGATTACTATAAAAAAATTAATGCTGAAATTGCCAAAACACGTGATTGGTTTAGCAGAGAGTTGGAACAGCTGGGATATGAGGTTGTTCCGTCGAAAGCAAATTTTGTCTTTGTTAAGAAAAATGGGCTTTCCGGTGATGAGATTTACAAGAAAATAAAAGAAAAAGGCATTTTGATTCGCCATTTTAATCATTCCGGTATAGAAAATTATGTAAGAATTTCAATCGGAACACGCAAAGAAATGGAGCAATTGCTGGATGCGATGAAAGATATTTCACGTCAGAATTGAGGATGAAATGCGAAAGAAAAATATAAAACAGGAAAATGACATTCGTGATCCGAAAATTTTTGGAGAATACAATTCTTTTGCAGATAAAAAATCAGGTGCCAATGTTCCACCAGCATTTTCAGAAATGAATGAGTGCAGATTTCACGGATTTCAGGAACCGGAACGAAAAAGCGATATGAAACAGGAATAATTTACGAGGAAAAATGAGTAACAAAACAAAAGCAGTATTGTTAATGCTTCTTTCGTCATTATCCTTTGCGGTAATGGCATTTTTTGTAAAACTTTCTGGCGAACTTCCATTGTTCCAGAAAGTTTTTTTTCGTGATTTAGTTGTTGTTATATTTGCGCTGTGCGGGCTTGCTTCAATGAAAATTTCACCTTGGGGAAAGAAAGAAAACAGACTGCGGCTTTTGTTTCGCGGGATTTCCGGCTTTATAGGTGTAGCTTTTTATTTTTATTCCGCAAGCCGCATGTATTTGTCCGATTCTACAATTATCAATAAACTTTCTCCGTTTTTTACAACTTTATTCGCTGTACTTTTGCTGAAAGAGAAAATCAAACCGCTACAGATTATGGCTTTGGTATTATCCTTGTTCGGCGGAATTCTTGTAGTGAAACCGGAATTTTCAATGACTGTAGTTCCGGCTCTATGCGGAGTAATCGGGGCGATAGTTGCCGGATTTTCATATACAATGGTAATAAGTTTAGCGAACCGTGAAGAACCGCTTGTTGTCGTTTTTTATTTTTCCAACACTTCGGTTTTGTGTTCTTTCTTTTTAATGCTGCCGAATTTTCAAATGCCGACGCTGCAAAACTTTTTAATTCTGCTTGGAACCGGAATATTTGCAGCAGGCGGACAAGTATTTCTTACTTATGCGTATAAATATGCCAAAGCGTCGTCTGTTTCAGTTTATAGTTATTCAATAATTGTTTTTTCAGGAATACTTGGTTTTATTTTTCTGCATGAAGTGCCGGATTTGCAATCTATAATCGGCGGCTTACTTATTATAGTTTCGGGCTTTGCGCTGTATGCAGCACAATATATAAATAAGAAAAACGGCTGATTTTTGATTACAGATTATTTTTTTTAAGTACTTCAAAAACTTTGTGCGATAACTCATTCAGCGAATACGGTTTTGTTAAGAATCCGTCGTAACCTTCGCAGCCTGCAAGTTCTCTTTTCTCATTTCCGCCGGACATAAAAATAACTGCAATATTACTGCGATATTCTCTTAATTGTTTAAAAACTTCTAAGCCGGATAAATCAGGCATAAGCAAATCTAAAAGCACAAGCACTATTTGCTTATTATTACGGAAAATTTCTATTCCATCAGTTCCGTTATCAGCTGTAAGTACTTTGTAGCCGCACTTATTAAGCATTTGTCCGGCAACTTTAAGCAGCATTTCATTATCATCAATAACTAAAATCGTTTTCTCGCTAGTTTGCGGAATCGGCATTTTTTCAGAATCCTCAATATTTTTATTATATTCAGTAATCGGCAAACAAACCTGAAAAGTACTGCCTTTGTTAATTTCGGAATCAATATTTAACCAACCGTTGTGACGTTTTATCAAATTTTTGCAGATGACAAATCCAAAAGTTTTATCTGTGTTGTCGATGTTCTGTGAATCTAAAATATCTTTAAGCTGATTTTCATCAAGACCTATTCCATCATCTTGAATTTCTATGCAATAATAATCATTGCTGTCACCGGAGATTTCTTTTGAAAGATTTATTCGCAATTCTCCGTGCCAAATTTCACCATTTTTCCTCAAAATAGTCATAGAATTGACAGCATTTAATGTCAATCCCAAAAATATTTGTTCCAGTTGGCGAATATTTCCCTGAATCAAAGCTTTTTCACCGTGTAAATTGTCGTTAAAACAAACTTTAATTTCAGACGGTATTGATGAAGATAAAATCGATAAGATATTGTCAATAAGTTCATGCAGATCTACTTCCGACACAGTGCCTTCATCCCAATTTGATATAAAAGAAAGTTTTTTAATCAGACTACTGCTGCGCTGGGCGGCAGTTTCTATAATATTAAGCATTTCTTTAAGTTCAGAGTTTTCTCCGGGCAGTTCTTTCAGCTCAAGTTTTGCTAAAAATACAGCTCCTATAATTCCCCCCAGCAAATTGTTGAAGTTATGCGTGATGTTGCTTATCAATCTTTTTGTGTCTTCAAGTTGGAAACTGTCAAAAATTTCATTTTCCTTTATAATCGAATTCGTAACGTCATCAAGTCGGATAATTCCGCAAACTCCGTTTCTGTATTCAAAAGGGTTTATGGTCAATTTGTAATATTTATCCTTATATGAACATTGGAACGTTTGAATTTTGCGCTCTTTTAAACAGTTGAATATTAAATTTGTAAGATTTTCGGTAAAAGGCAGAATTGTCGACAACGGCGTTTTAACAAAATCGGAATCAACACCTATAAAATTACGCAGCTGTTTGTTTATTTGTGTAATCATAAGCTCTTCGTCAACAATCGCAAGCATTGCCGGGACGAGATTGAATACAGTATTCATGTAGCCTTGAGCCGAGCGTTCACATTCTTCAGCGTAAATTCGCTCTTTTACTTCTTTCTGCATCTCTTCATTGCTAAGTTCAAGCTGGCGAATCAGAAAAGCTTTATAATCAAAACTTTTTGTTAAATCCGCCATTAGATCGTTGAATTCCTGAATTAGCAAACCTATTTCATCTTCAGACGAACTGGAAGGAACCAAAGTGACACTTGCATAACCAGATTTTCGATACTGCTGAATATATTTTAGCAATGTTTTAAGAGGATGAATGACAGCTAATTGCAGGAAAATAAAAATTATAAGTGATGAAAATATAATACTGAACATTAACGTGAACAGCATATCATTGAATTTGCTGAATCTGCCTTTGCGTGCGATTTTATCGGAAAGGATTACTTCAAAACTTCCCATTTTTTGGCTATCAAAAATTATATCTTCTTTCAGTATATTCACAATTCTTGGGTCATATTGAAATTGCGGTTCTTTTTCCAGACGTATCGGCTTCCATTTATCATCACGACCAATGTATAATTTTAATGATTTATC
>JBNMHA010000074.1:0-11105 GCA_050872545.1 Spirochaetales bacterium
CCTTATCTTCTTTGGCTTCTTGTATATCTATATAATGTCAATGAACAATTTCTTGCATCACTCGCTCGCTTCAGGTTCTCCTGTGCGGCGCGCAACGAGGTCGTTTTCTACACCTTTTCTTCACCCTTGTCAACTACTTTTTTTAATTTTCTTAAATTATTTCATCAACGGGATTATCTCTATTCAATATTCACAAACTTTTACAGCTATTCCAATCTGAAATACATCTCTTTCAGCTCAGATTCTAGTTCCCATTTCGCAAACACTGTCAAAAGTTTAACGTTTTCATCTATCGTTACTTCATCCTTATTCTTTAGTACTTTTTTAATTTTATTTTGAATATATACAAAAATATTGGTTCACAAATATTAATTCAATAAATTATTTCATGGCTTTTTAGAGAAACTATGTCATTGATGATTTCCTGAATATGCGTAATCTGAAGTTCATTCAAACCTTCAGTATTTAAAGAATGTTGCTCGGAAAGTCCTAACAGATAATCTGTTGTAACTGAAAAATACGAAGCAATTTTTACGAGCATATCAATTGAAGGCATAATATTTTCATTTTCCCAATTCGAAACACTTTGCTTTGTAACGCCAAGACATTTAGCCAAATCAACCTGACTTAATTTTTTATTCATCCGCAAATTTTTAATTTGTTCACCAAACATATCAACCCCGTCAAATATTATTGTATAAAAGTACAAAAATTCATTGACACAATAAAAATACTAAAGTACAATATTACTTGACTTAAAACGTTTGTTTTTTTAAGTCGGAGCAATCGTTGATTGCGAAAAAATAATTTTAATTTTTAAGGAGAAAAAACATGGCTTACACAAAACCGCAATTAATCGCACAGAACGCTTCCACAGGTAGCTACGCAGCTGGATGCCCAACAAATAATCGTGGCGGTTGGGGTTCAAGAACTCCACAAAACATATGCAGGAGTTGTGAAATTACACAATAAGTGTTCTAAAAAACACGGGCAATGCCTGTGTTTTTTTAGAATAATTACATTAGCTTTCAAAATAATAGGAGAAATTAATCATGGCAGATAAACTTTTATTCATTAGTGGTTATTCAAATACCGGAAAAACTACTACGACAACTAATATTATTAAATTGTTATCTAATAATGGATATATAAAAAAATCTTTTCAAGCTACAGGACAACAAAATATTGATGAAATATGTTTATTTGAAGGTTTGGATAAGACAAAGAATAATATCAAAATTATTATAAATACTGCAGCGGACGACGTAGCTTCAATAAATACTTTTGATTCATTTTTAAGTACAAATCCTTGTGATATTATTATTACCGCATGTCAAAATATTGGAAATATACGTCAAAGTATATTTAATACAGTACAAAAATACTTATCTGCTAACAATCCTATACTAGAACTTCCTCTTGGAAAAATGACTCAAAGAGCAACAAATTTAATTAATGCAAATAATTGGTATTTAACCACTGTTGAAAAGCTAGTTGAACACATATTAAAGGAAGCTCCTTACAATTTAAACATCTGAAAGATTAATTCAATCAAGGATTAAAAACTATGCTCTACCGACAAAAAAAAGACAGCTACATCCGCGATTATGACGGAGCTGGCTATATCACTTCAACAGGAATTTTTAACGACCGCATGGTAAACGAAAGCGGCACTGTTTTTCTTTGCGCTTTGAGCCGTGAGCCACAGACTTTGGATGAGCTTGCAGACAAAATTCTTCCGCAATTTGTTGGAGTTGACTGGGAAACAATTAAAAAAGACGCAGAAGAATTTTACGAAACTTTGATTCAAGACGGTTTTATAATCAAAGGCGAAACTAAAGATGAACTTGATGCCAAAGATATTGGCTTTACATATAATCAGATTCAACCAAAAACAATCCGCGAAGATTTTACGCCAACAATTCAGCGAGCAGACACGGATACTCAGGAATTTTTGGAAAAACATTTTAAGGATAAGCCCCATTTAACTTCGTTTCAGATTGAGCTGACTTCGCGTTGCAATGAGCGTTGTGTACATTGTTATATTCCTCACGATTTAAAACTTTTTGATATTACAGAAGAAATGTATTACAGCACTTTGGAGCAACTTAGCAAAATGGGAGTTCTTTCTGTAACTTTGAGTGGAGGAGAGCCAATGTGCCATCCTCATTTTAAAGAATTTTTGCGTGCCGCGAAGAAATACGACTTTTATGTAAACATTCTTTCAAATCTTACTTTGCTTGATGATGAAACAGTTCAAATTATGAAAGAAGGAAATGTTTCTTCCGTTCAGGTTTCTCTTTATTCCATGATTCCCGAACATCACGATGCAATTACAACTGTAAAAGGAAGTTTTGAAAAAACAAAAAATGCAATTCTTAAATTGATTGAAAATGATATTCCTCTTCATGTAAGTTGTCCGACGATGAAAGGCAATAAAGACGATTATAAGGATGTTATGGAATGGTGTCATCAGCATAAAATTCGTAGCCAAACTGATTACATTATGATGGCGGAATTCAATCATGAAACTTCAAATCTTGCAAACCGGCTTTCTGTAGAGGAATGTGGCGAAGTTATTAAACAGATTTCGCTTGGAGATGAGGAATATCAGAAAGCAATTATGGCTCCAGATTTTGTTGAGCGTTGCAGTCAAAATTGTTTTAATCCGGAACGCCGTCTTTGTGGAGTTGGAATTTCTTCTTGCTGTATGGTTGCCAACGGAAATATTTATCCATGTGCAGGTTGGCAAGAAATGGTTTTAGGCAGTTTGAAAAACGATACTTTACAGAATATTTGGGATAATTCAGAAAAAATAAAATGGCTTCGCAGCTTAAAAATGAAGGATTTGGGAAATGGCGAATGTTGTAAATGTGATAAAGCAGCCTTCTGCGCGCCTTGCATGGTGCGAAACGCAAACGAAAGTCCTACGGGAAATCCGCTTGAAATAAACCGTCATTTTTGTGCTGTTGCTGCCATGAACAAAAAAATTGTTCTTGACTGGCGTGAAACTCAATTGAAAAAATTAGGAAAATAAATATTTCTAGGATGTCTAATAAGTTTTAGTTTTAAAGGTCATTGAGCTCGTCGAAATGACCTTGTTACAAAAATGCATTGGCTTTAGCAAACTCAACCAAAGCATTTTTCAACTTATAGGACATTCCAGTTTTTATATAATTTATGCATGATTATCACGTACATATCGGTCAATTCAATGAAATTTACTATGATTATCACGATGTTTTTTTTGCAGTGAAAGAAAATGGAATTTCAGAAATAACATTAGCATATTTAACGCCTAAGTTTAATGATGAAAAATGTGCAGTTGATTTTTATCATGCAGTTGTTGAAGAATTAAAACAAGCAAAACAATATGCAAATAAAATTGGATTGATAATAAACATACTTCATTGGGCAGAGCCGCTTTTATTTTCTGCTAGGATTTCATTAAATAAGATTTTTGAAAATTTTGAATATAAAGGCATAGCTCTTCATCCTGTTCTTCATGATTGGTCAAAATCTCATGCAGATAAATTGACAGAAATTTTTAAATTTGCAGATTTTCATAATCTTCCAATATATATTCATACAGGTTGCTCAGAATGTGATCAGCCTTTGCAGTTTGAAAAATGGTTTAAAGATTTTCCAAAAGTAGAAGTTCACCTTGCTCACTGCAAAGACCCAAAGGCAATAATTTCACTTTTTTCAAAGTATAAAAATATTTATGGAGATACTGCATTTTGTCCTAGTGATTCATACAATGCGATTTGTGAGGCAGGCTTTAAAGACCGAATGTTCTATGGAACTGATTTTCCTATAACGCATTATTATGAACAGATAAATAATAAAAATAGGAACAACGATAAGAAAATTTTGACTACCCATTACGCAAAATTAATTTCTGATTCTTAATCTTAATTCAATTGTTCATTTTTCACGACTTTCATCATTAATGCAAATGCACTAATGATGAATCGTTCCATTTTTGTAAAAAGCACCACCAACGTAAGCTGATAAAATGTAAATTGCATTTCATCGCCTACGCAAACAAGTAAATAACTTAATTCCTTGGAGGGAAATAAATTGACGTTCCTACCCCCTTTGTTCCGCCATAATTTATTTCAACTTCTACATCTACAGGCTCACGTCCAAACCTTGAAGTCGCACCGGAAACATAAGACATCACATAAATCTTACCTTTATTGCTTTCTATTTCTGTTAATAAATCTTTAGTTTCCGACTGCTGATATGCAGACAAATAATTTCCGCCGGTTCTGTACGCCATATTTTTATATATTCCGGAAAGATTTCCATCCGCAAATGCAACAACATGAATTCTTATGTCATTATTTAATGCAAACTGAATCACATCTTCAATCTTGAATTGTTCAAAATCATTCCCGGTTTCTTCTCCGTTGGTAATAAAAATTATGTCCTTCTTAGAAAAACGCTCTGTCATTTGATAAAAAACCGTTTTAAACATTTCGCCTTTATCCGCAACATCAACACCTGATAAATGTTCTATTGCATCAAGGAATTCAAGTCTTGTACTTCCCAACGGCAAAGAAACTGCCGCTCTGTGCCTGTTAAGATTCCCATTTACCGCAGATTTCATATCAACATTATTTGCAAGCAATAAATTTGTATTACTGTCTGCAGCTTTCATCCATCTGTCGACTAATACTCCGATTTTATCCTTAAACGGCAGCAATTTTTTATTATTGTCTAAAATCAGCGCAATATCCGAAGTTTCATTTAATGTTTTCGTGTAACCAAGCCCAACAATAGGCACATGGCGATTATTTTCATAAACGGTTATATTTTTAGAAGTAAGTCCGATCGGTACACTGAAATCATCTTTTTCAACACGCACCATAAGATGAACATCAGGAAATTTTGATGATATAATACGTTCTACATTTACATATATGCTGTTGTAACGCCGCCGCTCCAGTGACATCACAAAAAGCCGCGACGAATTAAAATCTCCGACCAAAATATTATCTTCCATATCTACAGATATTGAAACGCCGCGCTGCAAACGTTCCCCCATAGCATCCATCACATAGGTAAGTCCGCTTTCCGGTTCATAAACCCAAATTTTCTTTTCGCAGACAATTATAAAACGTCCTAATTTATCTACGGTCAAATCATAAGGCGCATCAAGATAATCGGCGCCAAACGCACGCAAGTAATTTCCGTTAGTATCAAAAACTACAATTTCCTGACGTTTTCTGTCCGCTATAAATATTTCATTATCTTTATAAATAATTCCGCCCGGTTCAGAAAGTTTTCCCTCTCCCGATTTTCCAAAAGAATTTAATATTGTACCGTCTGCGCTGTACTTGTTAATGCGCTGATTGCCCGAATCAACCACATACAAACAACTATCATCATCCAATGTCAAATATTTTGGTCCAAGCAAAGCCCCTTCTCCGATACCTTTAAAGCCGATTGTCTGCGTAACTATGTTAAAGCGATTAATTCTTAAAACCTTATCAGCGGCAAAATCTGAAACATAAATATCACCGTTTGCAGCTTCAACTACACCGAAAGGCTTCTGCAAAATCGGATTTGCCGTCATTACAGAACGAATAACTTCAAGGTTAGCATCAAGTTCGACAACCTTACCGGTACTGAACGAAGTCAGATAATAATGATTGTTTTTTCCTACGGCAATCTGCGCCGGATTAAGAAAATTTACATGATTCTCACCTTCATAATGACCACGCAAATCAGTCCGGATAATATAATTTTTATCTACAAAAATATCGGACAGCATTCCGCTGCGGTTGTATAAATAACTGATTTTATTTCTCAATCCAGTACTTTCATATCCCATTGACAGCAAAGTATTCCAAGAATACAAAGCATTTTTTTCATAACCGGCTTTGCGGTACGCTTCCCCGAGAAACATACGCGATAAATGATTTTCATTTTGATACGATAATGATTTAACAAACTCCGATATTGCCATTTCATACTGAGTATTATGAAAAGCTCTGATTCCGTTTTCAAAATAATCTTTTGAATATTCCGGATAAAGATTTAAAATATCATCCTGCTGTGCAAAAATTGAAAAAACCGCTGCAAAAAGCAGAACTGATAAACATTTTTTCTTCATACATGATTCCTTAACGGTGCAGTTTTCACACCGACTACAATATTATAATGTTCCTCTATTTCTTCATTTGATGTTAAATGCAGTGCAGCTTTTAAATTTTCAATGCTTTCTTTTATTTCGCCTTTTTTATAAAGTCCCCAGCCCAATGAATCAAGATAAGCCGGGTTTTCAGGCTTCATGCGCACAACTTCACGCAGAACTTCCACACCTTTTTCCGCATCAATATCTAAATCGCAAAGCAGAAATCCGTATGTATTTTTCGCATTTAAATTATAAGGATCTGCTTTATGAGCTTTAAAAGCTTCATCCAACGCATTTTCATAGTCTTCCAATTTGTAGTAAACAGATGCAAGCGCAGCATGAGCCTGCACTGGTTCAAAGTTAGCTTTCAGCAATTTTTGAAATTCCGACTTAGCACGTTCCCATTCTTCTGTTCGATAATAAATCACGCCCAAAAGCATTCTGCATTGGTGTGTAAAAATAAAGTTGACACTCATATCAACAATAGATTTCAGATAAACTACAGCTTTAATGTAATTTTCTTCCCTCATATAAATAAGACCGAGATAATAATTTGCTTCCGGATTACCGGGATCCCAATCAAGCACGTCATTAAAAAATAATTTGCTTTCTTCGTAAGACTTACGGTTGAAACTTAAAATACCTTCCCATAACTTTTCCTGAATCTCATTCATGTTCCCCTCCCTAAACATTTTTGCTCTTAGGCAAAGAAATATTCATTTCTGTACCCTCGCCGACTTTACTTTTAACAGAAATATTTCCGCCATGCTTTTCTACCAAACTTTTTACTATGGACATTCCTAAGCCCGTTCCGTTACTTTTTCCGGAAACAAAAGGTTCAAAAATCTTATTAGCAATCTCATCGGGAATTCCGCAGCCTGAATCTTTTATTTTCCACAGAATAAAATCATCATCTTTATTTTCCAAAGTAATCTGAATTGTTCCGTCGTTTCCGATTGCTTCCATAGCGTTATTTATAAGATTAAAAAATACTCGCTGCATTTTAAATTTATCGATAGATAAAAATATTTTTTCATCTATTGGTTCTATTTTTATTTGAATATTATTTTTTTCTGCCTGTCCCAAAACATTTTCCGTAAGTTCAAGCAGATAATTGTAAAAATCGACTTCTTCCGTCTCCAAACTTACATCACCTCTGGCAAAATCCAGAAGCTCCGTCGTCATAGTGACTAACCTGTCGACTTCATTCATAATGATACAAGTACCACGCAGCAATGAATCGCTGACTCCTTCTACATTACGCAGTTTTCTTTCTATTAATTCAGCGTAAGCTCTTATATTTGTAAGCGGGTTTTTTATGTCATGGACAATAATAGACGCAAATTTTCCGATAACAGACAATTTTTCTGCATTCAGTAATTCTTCCTGCGCATTCTGCAGCTTCTGATACGCACATTCAAGTTCTTTGTTACGTTCTTCTAAACTCGCCACATAACGTGAGTTAGCCTCTCTAACCGTTGCGCTGATTCTTATAGCTACAGAATATGCCAAACACGGATACGTCTTGCACATTTCGGCAAATTCTTCTTTTTTCAATCTCAAGACACAAACAGACGGACTTTTAGCTCTTATTGTTGCACTTCGCGGCAATTCATCAATAATTGACATTTCACCAAAGAAATCGCCGCTTCCCTTTTCTGTAAGAAATTCTTCATTTGAAGTTAAATCTTTACTTAGTTTCAATACATCTACAGTTCCGGATACTATAATGTACAAAGCGTCGGCGTTTGTATTTTCCAAAAAAATTATTTGTCCTGCATGATATTCCTGAACTGAAAATTTATCTGCAATCTCATCAAATGCATCACTAGGAATTCCTTTGAACAAAGTAATTCCTTTCAAAAAGACTGCAATTTCATCTTTATTCATATTTTTTATATCTCCCCGCCTGATAAAGATAAAAGGTCAATATATAATCTTATAATTTACTTTGCAAGTACACGACTTATTTTCTTCTAATAAAAAAAACTTTTTCTGTCAAAATCAGCAGCTTTCTTACCATATAAATATAATTTTTCCCAAACTTACATTCTGTTTTGCAGATAAAAAAATTATTTTTTTTATTTTTTTCACTAAAGATTTTTATACCCTTCCCCGAAAAATACTGTGAGGCACACGGAAACAAGGATGTTTCCGATATTAATTAACAAAGAATCAAGGAGGATTCAAATGGTTATTAATCACAATTTAAGTGCAATGTTTGCACAAAGAACGACAACTTTCAACAACAAAGCGCTGAACAACAACTTGGCAAAAGTAAGTTCAGGAATGAGAATTAACAAAGCTGGGGACGATGCTTCCGGATTAGCAGTTTCTGAAAAAATGAGAAGCCAAATCCGTGGTTTGCAAAGAGCTGAAAAAAATGCTGAAGACGGTATTTCTTTCATCCAAACTGCAGAAGGTTACTTACAGGAAACTCAGGATCTCGTTCAAAGAATCAGAGAATTGGCTGTACAGGCTTCCAACGGTATTTACTCTACTGAAGACAGAATGTATATCCAAATCGAAGTTAGCCAGTTAATTGATGAAATCGACAGAATTGCATCTCACGCACAGTTCAACGGAATGACACTTATGACTGGTCGTTTCGCAAGACAAGATGCTCTTAATTCTGTTACAGGTTCAATGTGGTTCCACATCGGAGCTAACATGGATCAGAGAGAAAGAGTGTACATTGGTACAATGAACAGCCAGGGACTTAAATTAAAAAATGCTTCTGGTTTGCCACATGCTGCAACTTTCATTTCTCTTTCAACTCCGGACAGCGCAAATGCTGCTATCGGAACGCTTGATGAAGCTGTTAAAATTATTAACAAACAACGTGCCGACTTGGGTGGATACCAGAACAGACTGGAACACGCTACTAGAGGTTTGGCTGTGGGTGCTGAAAACTTACAGAGTGCTGAATCTATTATCAGAGATACTGATATGGCAAATGAAATGGTTGACTACACAAAGAACAACATTCTTGTTCAGTCTTCTATGTCTATGCTGGCTCAGGCAAACCAAAAAACTCAAGCTGTTATGAGATTGTTGAATTAATTTTTAAATCTCGTAATCACCAGGGGAAAATCCTCCTGCATTCGCTGCAGGGGGATTTTTTTTGTCAATTCATCAATTTGACATTTCGTACAATTTCAAGTATATACATCGTAAATTTTGAAATCCTCGGAGACATTTTACATGACTTATTCCTTTATAAATGATTGCGATAAAGAAGAAAAAAAAGACTCCAACGCAACAGATTCTTTTATCGAAAAAAAACTGCTTGAAGAAAGAAAAATCATAATATCCGGCAGCGTAGATTCTCAACTTGCCGAAAAAACTATCAAAACTTTATTTCTGCTTGATGCGATTGATAATGAGAAACCGATAACTGTGATAATAAATTCTCCCGGAGGTGAAGTTTTTTCGGGATTTGCAATATACGACATTATGAAAGCTATAAAAGCTCCGGTTTTTACGCTTGTAACTGGTTTTGCCGCAAGCATGGGTTCTATTATAATGCTTGGTTCCGAAAAAGGCAGACGATATGCTACCAGAAATTCCAAAGTGCTTATCCACCAGCCGCTTATCAGCGGAATGTTCCAAGGTCGGGCAATGGAAATTGAAATACAAGCAAAAGAAATAACCGAAACAAAAGAACGTATTATAAATCTCTACGTTGAAGAAACCGGACAAGACCGCGAGAAAATCGCAAAAGACATAGAACTTGATTATTGGATGACTGCCGAAGAAGCATTGGAATACGGCTTAATCGACAAAATAATCACTAAAATGGATGAAGTTACATTATAAAACTACAAAGTGTACCTAAACGGTACGCTTTTTTTATGCCAATTTAGAAAAACAAGGAGCAATTATGGATAACTTAGAAAAAATATGCAGTTTAATCGATAACTCTCAAAAGATTGTTATTCTCACTGGAGCAGGAATCAGCACAAGCTGTGGCATTCCCGACTTCAGAGGTCCTACAGGAATATATAGTTATGTGGGAAAAAAATATAATCTCCCCTACCCTGAAGCGGTTTTTGATATTGATTACTTTTACCAAAGACCACAGCCGTTTTTCGATTTCTCGAAAGAAATATTTATAAACAAGCCGCAGCCGTCATTTGCACATAAATTTATCGCCGCACTGGAAAACAAAGCAAACAAACTAAACTTACTCGTAACTCAAAACATTGACATGCTTCACGAGCTTGCCGGCAATAAAAAAATGATAGCCTGCCACGGAACATATCACACAGCGCACTGCACAAAGTGTGAAAAAAAATATACGCTTGATCAATACGAGACAAAATTGAAGAACGGAGAAATTATTAATTGCGAATGCGGTTCTATCGTCAAGCCGGATATTGTATTTTTCGGAGAATCTTTGCCAGCTTCATTTATTGATTTTCTGGATAATCCGACACCTACCGATTTGGTAATGGCAATAGGAACATCACTTACCGTACAGCCTGCATGTCTACTTCCTATGGCTGTTAAGCGAAAATATGATGTACCGATGATACTGATAAACAAAGATTCTACTCCATACGACAAAGCTTTCGACTATATAATCAACGACGACATTGACAATACATTCCAAGAAATAAACGAACGTTTGAAACTTGTGTAACTCAAACAAAAAAAGCGGGGAACTTTACGCTCCCCGCTCGTTTTTTCCGATGTCATTGCCTCGCTTCATTTTATTGTCATTCCCGTGCAAGTACGCCGAAAGGCGGTCGCAGACACGGGAATCTCTACACATGAGATCCTCCGGTCAAGCCGGAGGATGACAAAATCACAAACCACCCGTCAAACGGGTGGTTTGCACTTAGCCTATAAGGCTAGGTTCTCAAGCTGAAACTTAAGTCCCATGCTTTCACATTCGTTCAAGCCTATTGCTTATTGTCGCTCGCAGGCTCTTGAAGAGCCGTTTGTACTACTTGCC
>JBNMHA010000075.1:0-11072 GCA_050872545.1 Spirochaetales bacterium
CATTAACTGCATTCAGTTCAATATAAACATGCGGCAAAAACATTCCCTTAGAAAAAAATCCAAACAGCGGAAAGAAAAAAACTATAAAAACTTCATCAGCTATTCTCTTGTGATACTTAACTTGCCGCACAAAAAGAACCGCAAGCGCAATTTCATAAGGAAGTAAAATTGCCAAATAAATAAACAAATCGGGCAAATAAATCGCAATCAGCGCACTACGGTTTATTCCGTAACTTATCAAATGAAACAGTGGATGTTTCAGTATATAAAAGAAGAAACTGAACAATGACACGCCGATAAAAAGGAGAATCATTTTAGAATTAATATTTTCCGAATCGTAAGCTTCCATAAATTCCTCTGAAAAATTACTTTGCCGCAACGCCTATAAGCAGTTCTCTTCCGCTGCGCAAAATCTTGAAGTAAAAGAACTTTCTATTTTTATCACCAGCTTCTTTTTTCACAGTTCTTAAATCATTAAGATTTTTTATTTCTGTCTGATTGATTTTCAAAACCACATCACCGACAGTCAAACCGTAAAGTGCAGCCGTAGATTTGTCTTTTAAAGATGCTATTTCCAATTGATATTCATTGTAATTGTCATCATGCGTTACAGAACGCAGCTTAAATTCAGCACCTAAAAATTCCTCTGATGCAGCTTCTGCAGCAATTGTTGATGCATTTCCGTCCGGACGACGCTGCAACACAACTTGAACATTTTTGTTTTTCTCACCGTCAAACAATGTCAAATCAACAGTATCGCCCGGTTTATGACGTGAAATTATCCACACAACAGCATTTGCATCACGCACTTCCTTTCCGTCAATGGCAAGAATTACATCACCTACTGAGATATCTTTTATATCAGCAGGCGAATCCTTTATTATCTGCATAATGCAAGCTCCATGCTCAAATTGCAGTCCCAAAGTCTCACGCAGTCGTGAATCAGTAACAGAAGACACAACTACGCCGAGCCAAGGATATTCTACAGGACGATTTGCAGCAAGCGTATCTACAATATTCAAAGCTGTGTTAATAGGAATCGCAAATGCAAGCCCACTGTTATCTCCGCTTTTACTTGCAATCCAGCTGTTTATTCCGATAACTTTTCCGTAAATATTAAAAAGCGGACCGCCGGAATTACCCGAATTAACAGCAGCATCAGTCTGAATATAATCAGTCGCATAACTTGCAGCACCAAGCATTGCACGTCCCAACGCACTGACTACACCGACACTTACTGAATTATTAAAACCGTAAGGATTACCGATTCCGATTACCCAATTGCCGACATTTACTTCTGAAGAATCCCCCAATACTGCCAGCTGAAATCTTGATTTTTCCGGTGCGTCAAAACACACAACCGCCAAATCAGTTCGTTGATCATGTCCAAGCAGCACTGCCGGAAATTGCCTGTCATCATGAAGCGTCAGACGTAAATGAAGTTTGCTGTCAGAAATAACCGGTGAAACAACATGATAATTTGTAAGTATATAAACTCTTTTTTCATCACGGCGAAACATAAAACCGGAACCAAACGACATTATCGCCGATTCCTGCATTACGTCAATGCGGACAACCGTCGGCATTCCCTTTTGCGCAACTTCTACAAAAGTTTCTTGCAGTGCTGCAGCAGATGAGACATTGCCTACAGCAGCCAACAAATATAATGATAAAAAATATGCGACAAATAAAACACTGCGTTTCATCGTTTTCTCCCAAATTATTACGGCATTTTAAATTTTGCCTTAATTTCTGCTAAATCTTCCGGTTCAATTGTTAAAATATCATACCCTTTTTCAGTCACAGCAACTGTATTTTCAAAATGTGCAGAATAAGCTCCGTCTATAGTCACGACAGTCCAGCCGTCATCCAACACAAAATAATCTTTGTCACCAAGATTTATCATCGGTTCAATTGCGATTACCATTCCCGGCATAAGTTTTTTCTTGCCCTGACGAAATCTGTAATTAGGAATTTCTGGGTCTTCATGATTTTCAAAACCGACGCCATGTCCACAATAGCCTCTTACTACTCCCATGTGAAATTGAGATGCATAATCTTCAACTGTTCCGCCAATATCATTAATTGTGCCGCCCGGACGAACTTTACTGATAGCTTTGTAAAGTGCAGTTTCTGTTACATCCATAAGCTTTTTATGTTCCGGTGCGATCTCTCCAACAGCAAAAGTTCTTGCACTGTCACTTATCATGCCGCCTTTAAGCACGCCTACATCAACACCGATAATATCACCCTCGCACAGAACACGCTTACACGGAATTCCGTGAATAATTTCCTCATTCACAGAAGCACAAATCGAAGACGGAAATCCTTCAAAACCTTTAAAAGACGGAATCGCCTTATGGTCTCGAATAAAAACCTCTGCAATTTTGTCAATTTCCATTGTTGTAATACCGGGGTAAATTATAGTTTTAAGATATTTAAACAGCTTTGCCGCTATAATTCCATTCTCTCTTATTTGCTCAATTTGTTCTTTTGTTTTCAATCGTATCATAGTTAAATCTCCATTATATAAAACGGAGTGCAGTATACCAAAAAATATATTGATGAGACATTACTTTTTAATTGCAATTACAGAAAAGTCTTCTTGGTAAAATATCAACACAGGGGACAGACCCTAATTCTAAAACAGAATACAGGTCTGTCACTAAGTTCTCTAACTGAAAACTAATAACTTGCAACTCACTGCAGGGACAGACCCTAATTCCATAATAGAATACAAAACTCTCTGTCATCTTCGGGCTTGCCCCGGAGATCTATTGAAAACGTTGTCGTAGATTCCAAATATGACATAAAACAAAAGGGACAGACCCTGATTCTAAAACAGAATACAGGTCTGTCACTAAGTTCTCTAACTGAAAACTAATAACTTGCAACTCACCGCAGGGGACAGACCTTGATTCCATAATAGAATACAAAACTCATTGTCATTTTCGGGCTTACCCCTGAGATCTATTACAAAACATTGCAACAGATTCCCGCATAACATAAAACAAAAGGGACAGGCCCTAATTCTAAAACAGAATACAGGTCTGTCCCCAAAATTAACCTCTAGTAACCGATAACTTTTTTCCCAAAATTACTTTTTGTAATACTCGACAAGTTTCTTGAACGCAGGAAGTGAACGTTTTATCATTTCAGTAGTAACACAGTATGCAATTCGTACATATCCGGGACATCCGAAGCTATCCGACGGAACAAGCAGCAAATCAAATTCCCTTGCTTTTGCGCAAAATGCCTCAGCATCGTTTTCTAATGATTTGACAAATAAATAAAATGCCCCGTCCGGATAAACACATTTATAGCCATATTCGGTAAGTGATTTATACAGTAAGTCACGGTTTGTTTTGTAGACTGTCAAGTCGGAAGTTTTCCCTAGATTTTCAATTACAACCTGCTGCATCATGCTTGGAGCACAAACAAACCCCAATGCGCGCCCGGCACCACATATAGCAGCATAAACATCTCTATTATTTTCCATTTTATTGCAAACTACTACATAACCGATACGTTCTCCCGGCAGCGAAAGCGATTTACTGTACGAGTAGCAGACCAATGTATTATCATAATAATTTGTAATATACGGAACAACCGTATTGTCATCGTATACAAGTTCACGATAAGGTTCATCGGATATAAGATAAATCGGCTCGCCTCGTTTTTCAGATTCTTCCTTTAAAATAGTACAGAGTTTTTTGATTGTATCTTCTGAAAGAACGGCTCCTGTCGGATTATTCGGCGTGTTGATAATTACAGCTTTTGTCTTTGGTGATAACACATTCTTTAACTTTTCAAAATCAATCTGAAACTTTTCTGTATCAGCATCGACAACCGCAAGTTTGGCTCCTGCTGATTCTACAAAAACACGGTATTCAGGGAAAAACGGTGCAATTGCGATAAATTCATCTTCAGGACATGCCAATGCATTGATAGAAATTGTCAATGATGCGGCAGCTCCGCAGGTCATGTAAATATCATTTTTGTCAATTCCGGCGTTGTAACGTTCGTTAATGTTTTGCGCTATTTTCTCCCGTGTTACTTCTGCGCCTTGTGCCGATGTGTAACTGTGCAGTTTCATTTGGTCACCGTTTTGCAACAAATCAAGCATTGTATTATGAACGCATTCCGGCGGCGGAACACTTGGATTTCCCAAACTGAAATCAAAAACATTTTCTCGTCCAATCTCTTTTGCACGTTTATTTCCGTATTCAAAAGTTTCTCGTATTACAGAACGGACATTACCCAACTGCATCATATTTTTATTAATATTAAGTTTTGCCATATTTTCTCCTTATCAAAATTAGTAACTGTAGGATATGTTTATACAACAATACAGTTTTTTCATACAAATAATTTAGTGAATATCTTTAGGATTTTCCTATTGCAGGCAAGCAGAAGAAGACATTGCAGATTTAAAGCGTTTGTGCTAAAAACTGCCATATTTTTTTTAATTTATAGGAGTAAACACCATGCTGGTTTTAGGGATTGAATCTACCTGCGATGAAACAGCCGCTGCAATTGTCAGGGACGGAAAAGAAGTATTATCAAGCATTATCGCAAGCCAGATAAAGGAACATCAGGCTTGGAACGGAGTTGTTCCCGAAATTGCCAGCAGACTGCATTTGAAAAAAATTATTCCGCTTACCGAAGAAGCATGCAGAACAGCAGGTGTTGAATTAAAAGATGTCGACTTGATTGCAGCTTCCAATCGTCCGGGATTAATCGGCGGACTGATTATAGGAACTGCAGCGGCAAAATCCTATGCTTGGATGTTAGACAAGCCATTTATAGGCATAAATCACATGGAAGGGCATCTCTACTCTTCTCATATAACATGTGACATTGAATTCCCTTATATAGGATTGCTCGTTTCCGGCGGTCATACAATGATTATAATAGTAAAATCTCATACTGAATATGAAGTAATAGGAACTACAATCGATGACGCTTTGGGCGAGGCATTAGACAAAGTAGCAAAATATTACAATATAGGTTATCCGGGCGGTCCTGCTATCGAAAAGGCGGCTTTGAACGGAGACAAGAATAAATTCCACTTCCCTATTTCCAATCTTTACAAATCCGACCGCCAATATGATGTAAGTTACTCCGGCATAAAGACCGCCGCAATTAATCATCTTGAAAAATATCTTGCAGTTCCAAATGATACTTACACAGTAAATGATATTGCTGCGTCATTCCAGCACAAGGCGTTTGATATGCTGTTTCGCAAGGTGAAAAAAGCAAGCATTGATTACAAAATTCCGCGAATTGTCGTAGGCGGCGGAGTAAGTGCGAACCAATATCTGCGCAAAATGTTTGCAGAATTGACCGATACACAAGTTTACTTTCCAAGTTTAAAATATGCTACCGATAATGCCGCAATGATTGCCGCTTATGCATACCACAAATTCCAAAAGGATGGAGCAGATGGGCTTGATACCGGCGTTTATCCGCGTGTTGCAGGCTTTAAAATCTCCCTTGTTCAATAACTTCATTATTTGTCGTTGTCGATAACTTGCCATTATCGAAAAAGATTCCCGGTGTTTACTGAACAAAAGGGACAGACCTTAATTCCATAATAGAATACATGTCTGTCCCTTTGTCGCATATTTTCAAAAGTTTTTATTTAACATCCGCAAAATGCTATTTTACCGCTTCAAAAACAATGTTTGCAATAAATATTGCTGCAAGAACCCAAGTAACAACAGGTATTTCCTTAAATTTCTTACCTGCAACCTTACAAATCACATAAGAAATTACTCCCCAAGCAATACCTTTTGATATTGAATATGCAAACGGCATTACCATAATTGTGATAAACGCAGGAATTCCTTCTGTCGGATCTTCAAAGTTAATATTCACAACTGATTTAAGCATTAAGTAACCAACAAAGATCAACGCCGGAGCCGTAGCAGCTGCCGGAATGATTAAGAACAATGGACTGAAAAATAATGCAATAAGGAATAAAACAGCAGAAGATACGGCAGCAACACCCGCTGAAGATTCAACATAGGAAGTAACTGTAGATGTTCCCAAACAAGCTCCGACTACAGTACCAATTGAATCGGCAAGGAGAGCACCTTTTACATTAAGAACATTTCCGTCTTTATCTTTAAGATTTCCCTGTTCCGCAACACCAAGCAATGTTCCGATTGTATCGAACAAATCAGTAAAAAGGAATGTGATAAGAATTACAATAAATTTTCCGAGAAGTGCAATTGAGAAACCGTTTGCGTCCATGCAAGCACCTTTAAAATCAAAAGCAAAGAAATACGGAGAATCCGGAAGAGAAACAGCTTTAAAATTTTCCGGCACAACTGTAACGCCCATAGGAATACCGATAATTGTCGTCGCAGCAATACCGATAAGGATAGCCCCCGGAACTTTTAATGTATAAAGAACAATTGTAATAATAAGTCCGATAACCGCAAGAAGAGCTGCCGAATGTGCCATATTAAGATTAACAAATCCAATAATTGTGCCTGTGTCAGAAGAAACAATGCCCGCATTTGCAAGCCCGATAATTGCGATAAATAAACCGATACCGACCGCAACAGCCTTTTTAAGACTTTCCGGAATTGATTTAATAATCGCTTCACGAATACCGCAGAGAGAAAGAGCAATAAAAATAATTCCTTCCGCAAAAACAGCTGTCAAAGCAAGCTGCCAAGAACATCCCATTCCCATTACTACTGTAAAAGTAAAGAAAGCGTTCAGTCCCATTCCCGGTGCCAATGCAACCGGAAGATTTGCAACAAATGCCATAACCAATGTAGCAATCGCCGCAGAAATCGCTGTTGCCGTAAATACAGAACCTGCATTCATTCCGGCAGCAGAAAGCATGTTTGGATTTACAGCCAAAATGTAAGCCATTGCGAGAAATGTCGTAAGACCGGCTGTAATCTCACGACCGACAGTTGTCCCTCGCTCTTGAAGTTTAAATAATTTTTCCATACTAAAATTCCTCCTTTAAAAAAATTATTTTAATCTTTGCAATATACTGATAAATGCATGATTTACCGCTTTTTGTATAACCTGTTCTCTTTTCATGCCGCTGAATTTTACCGAGAACTCCTCTGCTCTGCCGTCAACATCAATTCCAAACCAAACGAGCCCGGCAGGATTTCCGTCGGCATCATTACCCGGTCCGGCAACTCCGGAAACAGAAACGGCTATATCGCTTCCTGTAATTTTCTTTATTCCACAGGTCATTTCTTTCACCGTTTGAGCCGAAACTACGCCATGCTGTGCAATTGTATCTTTTGTTACACCTAGAACTTTCTGCTTCATCTCTGCCGTATACGATACCACACCGCCGGCATATACCTGCGAAACACCGGCAGTTTTTACAAATGTTGAAGAAATCTTTCCGCCGGTGCAAGATTCCGCAAATGAAACTGTCTTCTTTTTCTTTAGCAAAACTTCGTACAGAACCTGTTCAAGCGGCTTATCTTCAGTAAAGAAAATATTATTGTCTACTAAAATCTTTTTGCAGACTTCCGCATTTCTATCAAAATCGACAGGTTTTTCTCCGTTTTCCGAAAAACGTCTGAAATGCAGCTCAATATATCCGTCATTTGAAAAATAGTAACCAATGTCAAAATAACCGTCATCTTTCTTTGCAAATAAATCTGCGATTCCGCTTTCACCTATTCCGTAAACACGAACGATTTCCGCAAAGAATTTTCCTCTGATAAGATTACACTTTTCAAGTCGTGGCAAAAGTTGTTTTTCTGCCATAATTCTGTTTTCATCCGGCGGTCCGGGAAGCAGTACAACAACTTGTTTGCCGTTTTTATAAAAAAGCCCCGGTGCGGTTCCGCAGCTGTTATCCATAACTTCAACGCCGTCCCACAAATACGCCTGCTGTTTATTGGATTCATAAGCCGGATAATTTTTGGTTTTCAAATACGCTTCAATTTTTTTCCACAGCATAGGAAAAAACACAAGTTCCTTTCCGGCATATTCGGCTGCGGCAACTCTTGTTAAATCATCTTTTGTAGGTCCAAGTCCGCCTGTAGTAATTAAAATATCGGCATCTCTACAATAACGCATTGCCGCTACAATTTCCGAGCCGACATCTGCAACATTCACACGATACTTTACCCTTATTCCTAAGTTCTCAAACCATCGCGCAAAAAAAGTCGAATTGGTATCATTCATTTTTCCGCGCATCAGTTCCGAACCTACTGCAATAATCGCTGCTGTTATCATTTATTACCCTTAAACCTTATATTCACAAAAAAAGCAAAAGGCTGCTTAAATACTGTCGTAACAAAACTCATTGTGCGGCAGTAATTTTTCAAACAGCCAATTTGATCATATTTTTATCATCGTAAAATTTTATTCTACAATCCAATTTTTTCAACAGCGGCTTTCATCGAATCAAGTGCAATTGTTACAAATTCTTCCAATGACAAACCTATTTTTGAACATAAAAGAATAGAATCTCTGTTCACATTAGATGCAAATGATTTTTCCTTCATTCTCTTTGTTACGCTCGAAACTTTCACCGATGCAACTTTTTTATCAGGGTAAATCTTTGCAACAGCTGTGATAAATCCGGAAATAGTTTCGCTTGCTGTCAAAGCATAATCCATAAAAGTTTCACGCTTTGTTCCATTTTCTTCATTATGCGCCATAATTGCATGAACAATTGTTTCATTTAAACCTAAATTTCTAAGCCAATCGGCAGCAATAAGTCCGTGCTTGTTCATCTGGGAACCTTGTTCATCTTCAAAATCAATATCATGCAGAAGTCCGGCATAATAATAATTTTCCTGATTCAATCCGAATTTAGCCGCAATTCCCTGCATAATCGCAGCACTTGCCAAACAGTGATTTTTCAAACTTTCTTTACTTAATTTTTCAGCAAACAAAGTATCCAATTTTGCCTTATCTGCGCCCAAATCAGCAACATCCTGCGGCGCAAGAACTGCGTTATCGGCATTTTCCGCTTTTTCTTCAATCGGTTCCCCGTCACTTGTATAATCAAGCGGCTTCATTAATGGGAAAAGTACAACTTCACGCAGATTTTCCTGATCGGTAAGCAATGCTGTAAATCGGTCTATTCCCATTCCCCAACCTGAAATCGGCGGCATTCCGTACTCCATACAATTAATGAAATCTTCTTCCATAATCATAGCTTCATCATCACCGTTTTCACGTGCTCTTGCCTGTGCCAAAAGACGTTCACGCTGCTCTACCGGGTCTACAAGCTCGGAATAGGCATTTACAATTTCCCAACTATTTACAACAAGCTGGAATCTGTCCGTAATATTCGGGTCATCATCATTCTTACGTGCAAGAGGTGACAAATCTGTAGGATGTTTAATGAGAAACTGCGGATTAATCATTGAAGGTCGGGCAACTTTCTTATAAAGCTGGTCAATCAGATTACCGCGCCCAATCTTATCAAAATCAACGCCTTCAAGAGTTATATTTTTCGCCTTAATCGCAGTGACAAGCTCTTCTTTTGTAGGACATTGGTCTATGTCAATGCCTGCATGATTTATAATTAACTCTCGGAAACTGTACTTAGGCCAGTCACCTGAAAAATCAATTTTTGTTCCCTGATATTCCAACTGTAAGCTGCCGTTTACTTCCATCAGAATTTTCTTAATCAATTCCTGAGTAAAACGCATATTATCTTCGTAATTCCAATATGACGCATAAAATTCCAGAAGTGTAAAATCCTGCAAGTGACTTGGATCCATTCCCTCATTTCTGAAACTTCGCGCAAATTCATAAACTCGCTCTATTCCGCCGGCAATACAACGTTTCAGATATGTTTCAGGTGCAATTCTCAAATACATATCAATATCTAAAGCATTGTGGTGAGTTTTAAAAGGTTTTGCCAATGCTCCGGACGGTTTTGTAAGAATAATCGGTGTCTCAACTTCAACAAAATCATGGTCATTCAAAAAATTTCTTATAGTGTTGATAATTTTGAAACGTTTTTTAAAACGTTCACGAGTTGATGCATTCATTATTAAGTCAAGATAACGCTGACGTGAACGAGTTTCCAAATCTGTAATTCCGTGAAATTTTTCAGGCAGCGGACGAATAGCTTTAGACAAAAGCCGGAATTCTTCAACCTTTAAAGTTTGTTCGCCCTTTTCGGTTTTATAAATTTCACCTTTTACCCAAACAAAATCTCCCGTATCAATCATTTTTTCAAAGAACTTAAACTGCTCACGGTCTACAACGCTCATATTTACAGCGATTTGCATTCTTGCGTCATAATCTTGAATTGTAGCAAACAACAATTTGCCAAACGAACGCTTCAACATTACACGACCGCACAGCTCAACATTTTTTGTTCCTTCGGCAAGTTCTCTAGCCTGTGATAATGAATGCGTCTTATTACAACGCTCCACATAAGGATTTACGCCGCTTTCTCTTAATTTCTGAACCTTTGCAATTCTAATACTTCTTTCGTCGCTAACATTTGCCATTTATCATTCCTTCGGTTTAAAAAAAATCTTTTCTATTATAAATATCGAAAATGACTTATATACGAAATCCACTGTTTCTGCAAGTTTTCCATACATTTTCAGTAAAAACAGTATGGCAGGGCTTAACTTAGGGACAGACCCTAATACTAGAATGGAATACAGGTCTGGGGCTTAGGTTTGCAGACTGCGAAGTACCACTTTGCTTTAAAGTGCGTTAAGCTTACGCTTGACAAAGACACACAGTCGAACAAGTCGGCGATAAAATTAAACTTTGAGACAAAGTGTCTAAACTTGCAGTTCACAAAAGACAGTTTGCAGCCGTTGGCTGCACTAAGTACCACTTTATTTCAAAGTGCCTAAGCCTTACGGTTACATTACATGTCATTCCCGTGCGACGACACAGGAATCTGTTGCTTCGGTGATATAGAACCTAACGGTAGTTAAAATGGCAATTCGCCGTGCAAGCCGGCAGTAAAGTTTCGTTTTGGGGTTAAGGCTTCGGCTTGCAGCCTGCAAAAGCAGGCGAAAACGATAGCCGTTTGCATGAGTGATAGAATTTTCGTCAGAAAATTTGGTAGCGAATGCAAACATTAAAAC
>JBNMHA010000076.1:0-11022 GCA_050872545.1 Spirochaetales bacterium
ATTTATAGCTTTGTTTTTTATTCTGCCTATATTTATGTTTGCCAACAGTGAAATGACCGGAATCGCCAGTTGGTACGGACCAAAATTTCACGGCAAACTTACAGCAAACGGAGAACGCTTCAATACATACTCGCTTACCGCCGCCCACAAAACATTGCCGCTGAATTCTGTAGTAAAAGTAACTTCACTTGTTAATGGAAAAGAAGTAATTGTCCGCATTAATGACCGCGGACCGTATGCAAAAGGGCGCATATTGGATTTGTCAAAAGCCGCTGCTGTACGTTTGGATATGCTGAAAGACGGAACTATGCCTGTAAAACTGGAAGTGCTTCGATTAGGAGACAATAAATATCAACGTTATTCATCAACACGCTACGACATTCAAGTTGCTTCTTTCAGAGATATAGAAAAAGCACACGCATTATGCAGCAGACTTGCAAAGGAAAATGTCAAAGCTGAAATTTCAAAAAGAAATGTTTCCGGCACAACTGTTTACAGAGTTGAAATTCACGGTTTGACATACGGAATGCTGCATTCGCAAAAATTGGCACTTCATTCCGTCGGAATTCATGATTATCTGATTAAAAAAGCCTAATTCATTGAAATGCTGACTTAATTCCAACAAGTCGGCATTTCATAAATTTTATTGCAATTAATTACTTTTTTACATTTTAAAAAAAATAAACATTGCATTTTGTGACATTCTTGATAAACTTCCCTGCATGAAAAACATAGTAAACGACAAAGAATTTTTTGAAGAAAACTTAATCCACATGAACAGAGTAACTGGAAAAGTTATTGCTTACGGTAATTTAGCACCTGTTCTTTTAGCCTGCGGAATATTTTTAAAATTATACGAAATGCCGTTATCTTGGCTGATAATTTTTTCCAGTCTTTTAATTCCGTTTACCATTATTCAAAATGTGCTTACCAGAAAATGCAAAAATCAAAAGATTGTAGCCTACATAACGCTTTTTGGACTGGAAATTTTAGTCTCACTTCTCGGAAGCAATGCACGGGTAAATACTTATATAACATGTGCATTAGTTCCATTTATCAGCTGCCTGTATTTTAATCCTAAGCTGACTTTATCTGTAAACATTTTCAGTTACATCGGACTGCTGGTTTCTCTATGGTTCAAGAGTAAAACTGCCTGGTGCCGAGAACTTCCGGCAATCAGCCCAATGTATTATTGGACAGCTTATAGTGCCGGTTTTACTGTTGAATACATTTTTGTTTTTATAATTTCTTGTTTCATTACACAAAGAAGCCACAACATTTTAAAAGACATTTACGCTTCCAATTACCACATTAAAAATCTTCAGAATAAAATAATTTCGTCTTTCGCCAACCTTGTAGAAGGCAGAGATCGTTTTACCGGAGAACATATTAAGCGAACCGCTATTTATGTGGAGCTTATTTCCAGAGAACTTGCAAATCAAGGATATTACACAGATATTCTTACAGAAGATAATATTCAGCTTTTTATTAATACCGCTCCGCTGCACGATTTGGGCAAGATTCGGATTCCGGATCAAATTCTTTGCAAACCGTCAAGTTTTACGCCGGAAGAATATGAGGTGATGAAAACTCATTCTTACGAAGGATACAAACTGATAGAAGAAAATCTTGCTGAAGTCGAAAGTGAAGAATTTTTAGAAATAGCAAAAATAATGTCGTTGTATCATCATGAAAAATGGGACGGCACCGGATACCCGAATAAGGTAAAAGGTCACGATATTCCGCTTTGTGCCAGAATTATGGCTGCTGCCGATGTTTTAGATGCACTTCTTAGCCGCCGCCAATACAAAGCTCCGATGTCAATGGAACAAACATTAGATATTTTCAGGAAATCCAGCGGCACACATTTCGAACCATGCATTGTAGAAGCCGTTCTTGCATGTCAGGAAGACATCAGAAAAATAGCATTCCCGGATAAAAACCAAGCCGGTTAATGAGAATATATACAGTTAAAATTTTCCGTTTCACTACGGAATGAGGTTATTGAACAACCTAAAGAGGTAATAAGGTATATTTAAAGAGAAAATTAACAAAGCAATGCATCTTAATAATCTTCTCTTTTTCACAGTTCCGATGAAAAATAGAACAAGAGCCAGTGACAACGGAACCGCAAAAGCATTGTAATAGAAGTAATTTTTCCAATCACAAAAAAGTGCTGTCAATGCTCTGGTTACTCCGCAAGTAGGGCAAGGAAATTTAAAAATAAGTCTAAACAAGCAAGCCATAAAAAACAGCAATAATATTTAAAGTGGCTATCATAGAAATATGTTTTACGGCTATTTCGACTAGCTTAATAACCATTTGCATTCAATTTACCAGACAGCCACTTTAAAATTGTTAAAGAATTCTCATTAATTCATTGAAATTACATTCTTTAGTTTTATTCGGAATTATAAAAAGATCAATCAACCAAAGAATTCCGCAAAGTCCTAATGTCAAAAGCTTTAGAAGTCCCATTCCTATATTTCCCAACATAAATCTATCTACTCCAAGTTTTCCTAAAAAAACACTGATAAGCAGCATAACCATAGGATCTTTCATTTCAATACAGCTGATTGTTGCATAGCGAGAATCGTCAATACCTGCCATTTTTTCACGAATAATTTGAGCTTTATCGGCAGGTAATTTTCTCCCATTTGCAACAAAAAACATATCAATTTTATTTGCGTCCACTTTATCTCCTTCGGTTAATAATTTATTGCAAAATTACAACTAATTCCAATATTGCTGTACGATATGACAATTAAATTTCTATTTTCATCAAAAATGCATACAAAATGCCGGTGCAAATATTTTGTTTTACCGATATGGTTATAAATAAAATCTTATGCCTTGACACAGTGTTCGGCAAAAAATATAAATACCAAACATAAATTTGTCAGTGTAAAATTTATCAATAAAACGGAGGTTTGCTTATGCTGCACATTGGCTGTCACGAATCATCATCAAAAGGTTATGTCGCAATGGGAGAAGAAGCCTTGCAATTAAATGCCGATACTTTTGCCTTTTTCACACGCAACCCAAGAGGCGGTACTGCAAAGCCGATAAACCCGGCAGATGCCGCTGCGTTCTGCACAATGGCAAAAGAACACAACTTTGCAAAAATTGTAGCTCATGCGCCGTACACATTAAACCCATGCGCCGCAAAACCTGAACTGCGTGAATTCGCACTTAATACGCTTCTCGATGACCTTTCTCGACTAGAATATACGCCGGGCAATTATTACAACCTTCATCCGGGCAGTCATGTAGGACAAGGTGCAGATGTCGGAATCGAGCTTACATCCGAAATGTTAGCGGCGGTCATAACAAAGTGCGAAAAATTATCAACTGTAATTCTTATTGAAACAATGGCTGGAAAAGGTTCCGAAATCGGACGAACTTTTGAAGAAATACATGCAATTTTAGATAAAACCGAAGAAAAGTGTTCCACACAGCTTTCCGATAAATTGGGAGTATGCCTTGACACATGTCATATTTGGGATGGCGGATATGATATTGTAAACGATTTGGACGGCGTTCTGGCACAATTTGACAAAGTAATCGGACTGAATAGGTTAAAAGCAATACATTTGAACGACAGCATGAATCCGCTGAATTCACATAAAGACAGACATGCAAAAATCGGAGAGGGTGAAATCGGTTTGGAAGCTCTTGTAAAAGTAATAAATCATCCGAAATTGAAAGATTTGCCGTTTATACTTGAAACTCCAAACGAACATGACGGTTATAAACAGGAAATCAAACTGCTGCGCTCACATTTCGTCGACTTATAATCTGGGAAAATACAATTATCGAAAATAATGCAATTTCTGTAGAAAACCGAAAACTACAATAGTAAAGGAGGAAATCATCATGAATCGCAAAATCGGAAAAATAGGTGCATTACTTATGGGAATTTCAGTGCTGATATTTGCTTTGTCAATGATATTCAGCTTGATAAGCAAAAACAATTGGGCTTTTTTAAGTTACTTTTCATGCATGTTTCTGGCAATAGGCTACATTATTTTCGGTTGTTCAATATATTCGCTGAACAAAAGCAATGAGAAAAAATCCCCGGCTCTTATAGGCGTAGCTTTCAGCATTGTATACTGCGTTTTCATTTTCATAGTGTATTATTCACAATGCACAACTGTTAATTTGAATACGAACCTAAGCAGCGAAACTTTATCGATAATAGATTACAGCAAACTGGGAAGTTTGTTTTTCAACTATGATTTACTCGGATACGGCTTTCTGGCATTGTCAACATTTTTTATTGCATTTGCAGTTGATACATCAAACAACAAGAATAAAGTACTGCAAAAATTACTGATGATACATGGAATATTCTTCCCATCATGCTTTATTGTGCCGATGTTTCCGGTATTCACAGCAAACACCGGAAACTTACCCGGAACAATTCTGCTAGAATTCTGGTGCGCTTATTTTCTGCCAATCTGCATATTAGGATACAAATATTTTCAGGACAATGAATGACGGTTTGACTAATAATGACAAGATGTTTTTATGGGGACAGACCTGTATTCCGCTTTAGAATCAGCTGCTAATACCAATGTCATCGCTGCCTCACAAAAGTATGAAGCACAGTGATTATTGAATTTGTCCGAACATAAAAAAGCGTACTGCCAAACCGACAGTACGCCTTATTGTTTACTTTTATACTTCTACTTATCTTTATTTGTAACTATAGAATTACGCAGACCAAAACCGAACTGCGGAACAAGTCGGCTGTCTACTTCACTGGCAACAAAGTAGAATGAGTTTTCAAAGTACAATGCAAAATCTTTTAAGAACTTGTAATCATGAACTTTGAAGAAATCCAACTGATACATGAAACCCGCCAAAACTCTACCATCAATTGAAGGATTATAACCTTCATTACCTTTACCTTCATTTTGATGTTTTGTTTTGTAGTAAGTTCCGTTGATTTCATCAGAAGCTCCGGCAAAACCGCTGAACCAGTAGAATCCGGCTCCAATTTCCAAGCTTATAGAGAAGTTTGAAGCATCTTCGCCAAAGAAGAACTCAAACGGCAAATCCAATACCTGCGCAAGTAATTTTCCTCCGGCAACAAATCCAGGGAATCTAGGTTCATATCTGTAATTAATCCATCCCAATTCCGGAGTAAACATCGTATCATAGAAAGCATTTCCCGGCTCAAGTCCTATATCTTTCAAGTTAGATTCAGACGGAACCCAACCAAATGCACCTTCCAAACGAACAATATTGTCAAAGAAGCTGAATCCGAATCCGCCCGAAACAATAGGTCCGCCGAATGCCTGCGCCCACAAGTAAATACCGTCAATAAATTTCGGCATCTTTCCAAGATTTTTATCGTAACGTTTCAGCCGAACTTTTACCTCTTCAAGGTCGTTATTGTCATTAGCATACCCATGAACCACAATTGCACCATTTAAGCGAGTGTTTTCTTCCGGTGCATCAATTACAACTGTAGGAACTTCACGGTCAAGATTAACCTTAAAATATTTCAACGTTTCTTTACCGGAAGCAGTAACGGCCTTGAACTGCAACATGTGAGTACCGTTTTTCATATACTGAGTCTGTAGTCTTACTTTCCATTCTTCCGGAGTTCCAAAATTCTTCTTATAGCTGTTTCCGTTATCGGAACTCATGTAAATAGCTTTTATTTTGTTTGCTGCAATATATTTTGACATTGCAGAATCTACTTCAAATTTAGTAACAGCTATTTCTTCCATTGCCGGAACAAGTTCAGGATTATCACGGTTTTGTTTTAACAAATCATGATATTTCTTTTCCTGAAGTTCACGCTTCATCTTCATTTCCAAGTTTCTTTCGTAGAATTCCGCTGTACCTGAAAACCATGGACGATACCCGATAGAATCTCCGTTCAAGTTAGATGTAACGTTAATAATGATACCGGATTCATCCACATAGAAGTTTCTTGAAATAGACATTGAATATTTTCCTTTCTTATTAGGATCCGGAGATTTTTCCTGCGCAACAACAATGACTTTGTGAAGTCCCGGCTCAAGGTTTATTGAAGGTTCCAAATAACGCCATTGCTTAGTTCCTTCAGCTTTTACTCTAGGATGATTGTCAATTTGTAAGTAAATCGCATCTATTCCGTCATCATCATAAGCCGTACCGTAGAATTCAATTACATTTCCCGTCAAATGCTGACCAGACTGAGGCTGATCCAATTCTACAACAGGGAAATCTGAACGTGGTTCAACAAAGAAATCAAAGCTCTTTTCTGTAATATTTCCTGCCATATCGGAGAATTTTACAGCTGCATGATATTTTCCGAAACTCCACTCGCTTACATCCAAATCAAAAGTCCAAGCTTCCAAACCTGTAAGCTCAATATAGCCGTCCTCATCACATCTGCTGTCACCTTCAAACATATTTTTTGATTCTGAAGTAATGCAGATAGAACCTTTAGACAATGCAATATTATCTTTAGCACGTCCTATGAAAGTATACTGATTGTTAATACTCATTCCGTCCGTAGGCAGCAGTATTGACACTTCCGGCGGTGTATTATCAATATTAAACAGTGCAAATGAATATGAAGAAGAACCGACTTCATCCTCTGCCCTAATCAGGAATTTCAAATCACCGTCCGGTAAAGTCTTGGAATCCAAATAGAACATCCAGTTTTCTCCGCCCTCTGCCGGAACAAACGTCCATCCGTTATTTGTGCTTACATTTACAGATGCAATTCCATTAGGGTCATAAGCTTTACCATTAACAAGTCTAGTTCCTTTTATATATTCTCCGTTTTCCGGACCGATTACAGTAATTACCGGATTTTCCAAATCTATCTGGAAAGTAACGGATTTTACTTCACTCTGAACAAAGTTTTTATCAAATGCACGCAGTTCCAAAGTGTGCTTGCCCGGAGCCAAATAACCCGGAACCATTGTTACACTCCAATTAGGCAACTCATTTTCTTTCAGAATAACACTTTTCCAACCGTCTTCTTCTGACTTAGTAGCCCCCTCGTCATTCATTCCGAAATCAAGGCGGTACTGCAAACTGTCAATTCCGTCATCATCAAATACAACTCCATCAAAGCGAATTGCATCCGTTGTATATCGCTGATTATCAACCGCCGGACTGTTAATTATAATTTCCGGAACATCATTTTTCACATCAAGAACAACCTTTGAAACAATGCTGCTTTTATTTCCTGCCATATCAAAAACATCAATGTTAATATCCATCGGCAATATCTGCATTGCATCTTCTCTGTTGAACTCTGAACGTTCATATAAATCATAAAGAATGTTCCAAATATTTTTTCCATTGCCGACAATCTTCTTTCCGTCAAGAACAGCAACTGCACTGCCTATTCCGAACTCATCTTCAGCTTCCCCGCGTAAAGTTATAGTTCCGTTAGTACGCAAGAATTCTTCCGGTGCAAGAAGCTTCGCATTAGGAGCAGTTCTGTCGACCGTAATCAAAATATTTGCAGATGTTGTTTTTCCGGCTCGGTCTTCAACCTTGAAATAAACCGTATGCTCCCCTTCTTTCAAGTCATCAGTCGGGAAATTAAAGGAATACATAACGCCTTTTTTGTAAACTTCCTCTTTACTTTCATTAAGGAATTCCCCTATTGTTTGAGTTTTATCTCTTAAATGAGGAGTCATAACAGCTACAGATTTGTTCATTATATTTTCAATCGGTTCAATCGAAACAGGTTTGAAATCTTCGGCATTCAAAGAATCAAGCGATGCAGTAACAGCTGCAATTCCCGAATCATCAGTTGCAACACCGTAAACCGTAATGTTTGAATTAAAAGAAATACATGCCGGCGGCCAAATTGTTTTTGCTCTTGGCATTAGTAAATCATTTAGGCAAACCAATTCATCCAAAGTTCCGGCGGCATCACTAAATACAATTCTGTTATCGCCTATGACAAAATTTTTGCGAATATCGTTAGACAACAATTCAAAAGAAAAGATTCCCAATGCTTCATTTATAATTGCAGGTTCTATCGCAACTCCATTATCTGTTGAAATGCTGACACTTTTTACATCACCATTTACAAAGCCAAAGCCGCCGTTTATTGAATCCGGATTAATTCTTTTTGATTTCAGAAACAAACCGGCTTTCCCCATTAATTGAGAACGATCTTTTTGGGCAACTTTAATTGTAAGAGTATGATTTTCAGCTGTTGTGTTTTTAAACTGAACTTTAATATTTTTAACAGTCTGCGAGCCGCATACGTCAACAGCTTTTATTTCATAATTGTACGAGATAAAAGAACCGGCATCATCTTTAACTTTCATTGGGAACTGGAAATCTCTATTTCCGGCAATGTTTATTTTATTCGGAGTTGTGTTTGCTGATGATGTTTCGATTATTTCAACATTTGACAAAAGCAAATTATCAGAAACAGTAACAACGACATCTTCCATTAAACCGGTGTTTTTGTCATAAACCACATCCGTAATTACCGGCTGCGTATTGTCAATAATAACAGGAACTGTGATTTCAGTATTTTTCAATGTATCATCCAATGCAGAAAAGCTTAAAAGCTTTATTCCGTCATAAACTTTACTATCAGAAACATCAAGCGCTACCGGCTGCATTTGATGCAAATTATTATTGCTGCTTTTTACTTTCAAATCACCCTGAGAAAGTATTGTTCCGTCAATATTTGTCAATGCATAAGTTGCTTTCTTTATTGTTCCTGTCTTTTTAACGGAAAAGCCAATATCAAGTTTCTTTGAGAAGCTGTTCTTCACATATTTTTCAGCCAATTCATTGATGTTAAATTGCGGACATGAACGGTCAATTCCGACTTCTACACGTATAGGTTCATACTGCATTGATTCATTCTTGGCAATTACTTCCAAAATATAACTGCCTTCAGGTAATTCGCTTACATCCAAAGAAGTAGACAATGAATATTCTGCTGCAACATCGTTTCCTATAACAAGCTCATTTTTGTCATTGTAAAGGTTAATCAGTGCACTTTTTACATTATGTGCTGAAGATATTGCACCGAAAACAGGAATTTCATCGCCGAATCTGTCGCCGCTTTTCACTGATTTCAGAGTAATTATTGAATTATCAACATTGTTATCAACCATCAGTGAAAGTTTTTTTCTTACAATATTATTTGCAACATCGGTTACTATAATTTCAGCTTCCAATTTTCCATTCTTTACTTTTGAAGAATCACCGCTAAGTTCTTTCAGATTTACCGGGAAATTCCACATTGCATTTCCCTTTTTAGAAATAACCGGCATTTCCGGTGTCGCAAATCCCAAACTGGAAATCTTAACAGCCAATTTCTTTATTTCTACATTATCGTAAGCATAACCAAACAATTCAAAGCGAGTTCCTACTTTTGAATCCGGGTGCGGATAATGGAATCCAACATCAGGAGCTTCTCGGTCAACAATCAAAGTAAGCGGGAAAAAACCTTCGGAACCAGCATTATCAACGGCTTTTATCCAAACAATGTTAGTTCCTACACCAAGCTCTTTAGCTACATCAAGATTGAAACTCCAACTGCATTTCTTTTTGCCGAAACCGCTTGCTATTTTGGAATACGAATATCTGCCGTCAACGGAATAATAAATTCCGGCAATTCCGTTTAAGTCCTCTGCAAATCCCGATACTTTGCATTTTTCGGAAACTACGGTTCCCGAAACCATTGACGGCAACGTAATAGTCGGAACTTTTCTATCAAGAACAAACGGAACTACGTAAGGTTTGCATTTTACACCATTAACGTCTGTTACTCTAAAAGTTAATTTATGATTTCCGTCTTCCAGTCCGGTTGTATCCAAGTCATAATTCCAGAAATCTGTTCCGTTGCACACACGTTCTTCTAATTCAGAATCCAGCGTAAAAGTTACTTTACTTACCGCATCATCATCATAAGCTGTTCCTACTATCATTAAGTTTCCGGGAACACGAGATTTCGGTTTCGGATTGATTACGTTGATTGTAGGAATATCAGATTTAGGATCTATTTTAATATTTATTTCTACAGGCTTGTTTTGGTTATTATTTGAATCTTTGGCTATTACGGAAAGGTGCCAAGTACCCGGCCTTACCTTTTGAAAAGTCTCAATATCGTAAACTTTGCTCCAGTTCAATGTTCCGTCCGCAAGTTCATATCCTTCATCTTTTTCTGCCAACTTAGCAACCAAAGTTCTCTCGCTACGTTTAAGTGCATCAAGTTCTTTTTCAATATGTGTTCTTTGCAGAACAAAAGAACTTTTTTCTGCCAACAATTTCTTATCTTCTTCTGTTGATACACTCAAAATTATTTTGTCGGAAATTTCTTTAATTCTTAAATTTCCCTGATTTATCGCAGCAGTTCTTTCTCTGATTTTTAATCTTACTTCACTTAGTTGCTTCTGCAATGATTTTCTTTCAGCAATAAGGCGTTCTTTCTTTTCTTTTTCCTGTTTTTTCAGTTGATCCAACAGTTCAAAGTCTTTCTTGTATTTATCTTGTAGAACATGACGTTCTTCTGCTTTTTCCGCAGTTTCTTTCCGGCGCATAACTTCTGCCAATTCTCTGGCAAAATTATTGCGCTTTTCTGAAAGTTTAACAGCTTCTTCATTTAGTTTCTCACGTTTTGCAGACAATTCGACAGATTTGGTCTTATTTTCTTCCGTATCACCTTCCGGAGTTTTCCTCGCCTGCTCAATAGCTGTCAATTCGCTTTCTGTATCAGCCAGCTCTTTTTTCTTTGCTTGAAATTCGGCTTCCGCTTTGTCAATTTTTTTCTTTAAATTGGTTATAGCAGCTTCAATCTTTTTTTCTTCTCTCAACTTTTTAGCATCTTTTTTGTCTGCTTCTTTATTTGCCGTTTTTACCTCTTCCGCCGCAGGCAATTCATTTTCCTGCGCATTCAAAGTAAAAACTCCCAAACACAACATAACACAAATTAATTTTTTCCAGTTACGCATTATACCCCCTTTGTCTCTTTCGCCAAAACATTCAGCTCTTTCAATATTGATAAAGTTTTACATATCGAAATAAAAT
>JBNMHA010000077.1:0-10923 GCA_050872545.1 Spirochaetales bacterium
ACATTGTCCTGCCGGGTACTTTTATTGAAAGTGAATGTATGCAGATGCTTGAAGAAGAAGACAGCAGATACGGAATATTTTCAATGGAAAAGCTTCTTTATAAAATGGAAAATTTAGGTGCAAACAGAAAAAATCTTCACATAAAAATATTCGGAGCTTCATTAATAAATTCGGATAAAAACGAGCAAGAACTGCGCAATGAGACAAACTGCAGCATAAATGTCCAAAAACAGAATATAGAATTTGTCAAAACCTTTCTTTCAATGGCGCGACTGAAGATACAAGAGGAACTGATTTTCCAAAAGGAAGCACTGCGCATTACACTAAATACTTTAAACGGAGATGTTGAGGTAAAACGAATAAAAAATGAATTCAGAAAATCCATTCAAAATTCTAAAAATTTCGCCAAACTCCGGCATTGAAGAAATAAAGCAGGCATTTCATTCATTAATTTTATCAGCTCATCCTGATGTTAATCACAATTCCGGAAGTAATGCAGAAACAGAAAAATTAATAAATGCGTATCACAAAGCTCTTTCAGAAGCTAAAAGAAAACGCCAGCCTAAATTTGACATTTCGCTTTTTGAACTTCAATATGAACTGATATTCAAGAAAAAATTTCAATATCCTAAAGCTAAACAGGATTTCTTTCGTCATCTGATTCAGATTTTGCAGAATGTGAGAATTTTCTTTTATGACAAAGCCGAATTCGCATTTCTGCACAGTTATCTGATGATTTTGATAAAGCAGCTTAATACGAAAGAAACTCCAACTTGGAACGGCTGCTTGCGTGCAATCTTTGAAAGTTTTGATTGTCTGCTGAATTTTCGCAGTAAAATACTTTCTGAATCCAAAAACGAAGAATATCAGCAAGAGAAATTGCGAATGGAAACAATAAGATATTTTCAGGAAATAGCCGCAAATTCCGGAAACTATCTGAACTTTCGCCGCAGCCTTATGACATCGCGCGATTATCTTCTTACCGGCTGCGTAACGGCAATAAACGATTCATCGATACTTCATCATCAACAGGAATTTTTCACAATAATGTCAATTATTGTGCTTCTGGGAGAAGAAGAACTTCTTTCTGAATGGGAATTGTAAAAATTAACATTCGCAAAATAATTACCTGTAATATTCCGATTATTACTAATTAGTCCGCAAAGGAATATTCTTATGAGAAAAATAATTTTCTTTTTACTATTTATAATATCTGCGCTTTCGTGTTCTGCACAACTGCTGAAACTTGATTTTCCGGCAGTGTTTGATTTAGGAACAGTTTCCGAAAGCAGCATTTCGTCTGAAATCCCGATAAGCAATCCAAACAAAGAAGCTGTAAGTTTCAAAGCGGTTTCATCATGCAGCTGCGTAGAAATCAGTAATTTTTCTTCATCGATTCCGGCTGAATCTTCAATATTTCTACCGATAACTTTCTATTCTGATGGTTACAGTGGCAGACAAAGTTTCATTATCACGCTGTTTTACAACGGAAGCCAAGAAAAAATTCTGCTGAATTGTAATGTCAGTTCAGAAAACAAAAATGAATCAGTTCCTTATGTAAATAACGAACTGGTTCGTTACGAAGATAACGAACTGGTTCGTTACACAGAAGATGAAAGTATTCTGAAAAATCCGAATACGTTTTGTTTTTTTTCATACAGAAACTGCGGAAACTGCAAAAAAATAATTAAGGCTTTTTTTGACCAAAACCCTGATACGCCAATTTATTTCTTTGAACTGGAAAATCCGGACAATGCCAAACTGCTTTTTGAGAAACTATACGACGAAACATTCAGTCAGCTGCCTGTGCTTTGCAGAACAGACAATAACGCAGACCGCAAATTATACTCCGGTGAAGATGAAATTATGAACTTTCTGGCAGAAAAAGATAAATCGACAGATTATTCTAATTCCAAAAAGAAAACATCGATGAACTTTATTGCCGTTTTTTTGTCCGGGCTGCTTGACGGTGTAAATCCATGTGCTTTTACGGTAATAATTCTGCTGCTTTCATACATGACATTGAATTTCAGAAAGAAATCAGAAATTTTAATTGCAGGACTGTTTTATATAATAGCAGTTTTTATCACATATTTTTTAGTCGGTCTGGGTATGTTTGAATTTATCAAACGACTGGAACAATTTTCATTATTTCAAGTGATTTTCAAGCATATAATGTCAGCTTTTCTCGGCATAATGGCAATAATTTCGCTTTTTGACGCAATACAATGCGCCAGAGGCAAGCGGGAAGAAATGGTACTGAAACTTCCTGCGGTTCTGCAAAAAACTATAAGAGAAAACATAAGAACTGAAATGAAGAACTACAGAATATTTTTAAGTTCCGTTTTGCTGGGATTCCTTGTTTCTCTGCTGGAACTAGCATGTACTGGTCAGGTTTATCTGCCGATTGTAGGATATATGGTACGCAGTACGCCTCTGAAAGGATTGTCGCTGTTGTTTCTGTACAATATCGGTTTTATAATCCCACTTGCATTTGTATTTTTCCTTGTTTATAAAAATATAAGCAGTAAAAAAATAGGAGATTTTTTCAGTTCACATCTGATTGTTATAAAAATACTATTCTGCCTCTTGTTTATTTTCTTTTTGGTTATTAATATCAAACTATAAAATTTATTGACAAAAAAGAAAAAAACATATAAACGTTTCGATATTTCACATTTAAGGAGCTAAACAATGAAAAAACTAGTTATGACTGCAATCATTGCAGTTGCAACTGCAACAGGTATGTTTGCACAATCTTACGCACAAGACGTTATCGCAAAAGTACCTCAAACAAAAAGACTCGTTATCAGCATGGTAGGAACAGGCGGATTATTTCAAATCCCTACAACTGTAGTTTCATTAAAGAAAGAATGGATTACAAACGTTTCATCTACTTCTGAATATTTAAAAGTTAATGCTGAAAATGAAAAAAGATCTTGGGAAGTTCTGATTTCTCATCAGTCAATCGGAAACGTTTCTCTTGTTACAAAAATGAACAAGAAAACAAACGAATGGGAAACTTCTACAATGATTATGATCAATGAAAATTTCTCAACACCTGCATTTGTTGACTACTTAATGCAAGAATACAACAAAGGTTTTACAACAGTTGTATTCCCGGGACCTTTCTTCCCTGTAGGAACAAAACATGAAAAAATTGCAAAACTTACTCCTATTGGAGATGCATTCGGAATCCTTGCTAAAAACGGTTGGGAAACATACAACTCTTTGGGTGCTGTAAGTGTTATCTGCAAATCAATTAACAAGAAAAATGAAAAAATCACAATTTCATGCATGGGATTGGCTTCACCTTACGGTAAAGATTTAGGAAAATTAGTTGCTGACAAATGTATTTCAGGCGAAGTTGAAAACATCTTGTTCTACGGTGTTTCAGTTCCTCCTTGTGCTATTGATGAATACACAACAGTTCAAAGCTTGGAAAACAACTACATGAAAATTGCAAGAAAGAATACTGACCAAATTGAAACATTTACTCAGTATCAGAAATTTTCTCGCGTAAAGAACGTTGTTAAAAAAGGCAAAAACATGATTGTTTTCTTCTAAAAACAACTTTTTTATATAAAAGCAAAAAAAGCAGACAATTAAATTGTCTGCTTTTTTATTTTTTCAGTGCTAACCGCAATTTTTAAAAAATTTGACCGGCATTTTTTTTGTATAGATTCCGCAAGCACGATAATGACCGAGCTGTAAAATGTCACTTGTGAAAGAATTTGCGCTTTTTTTCTTCCTTTATAAATTCTTCTTCCTCTTCTTGTTCGGCTTTTTTCACATCAGCCAATTCTTTCAAATTACTTTGAATTAACTCTTTCAAATAATTATCAACAACAAAAGTAAAAAGATTTGCTGCACTAAGGTAATTTTGTACCTGAAATTCCGAAATCATAGACTTTTCCGGTTGGTCATGAGTAATAAAAGGACGAAGTGAGTACAATTCTTCAATTTTCTGATAAATCTTATAATCCTCATGACGAAGCGTAGTTTCTTTTACATCATCATGATTTTCTTCCTTTTCAAATTCCACTTCAAACTTAAATTGATTTATCTGCGTAAAGAAATTTTTGCCAATTAATCCCGAAAACACCTTGTTTATAGAGCGCAGACTGTGAAAAGTAAATATAGATGCCAAAAGCTCACCTACAGAAATCTTATACTTGATTATATTTTCTATATCATTAAGAAAAAAATGCTTGGGAATATCACGCAGCAATTGCGAATTCTCAAATGCTCCAGAATCATAAGTATTTTTCAATGTATCTTTAAAAAAAACTTCCAGTGCAGAAACAAGTGAAATTATAGCCTGCTTTCTTGCTTGCTGGACAAGGCGCGGCGAAGTAATATTTTGCTCAATATCAACATAAAGCTCTTCTATCAGTTCCAATTGCGACATAAAATTTTCAAATGCACTATTGCTTCTGGTTTTTCGCAAAGCACGCTGGAGTAAAACTTTTTCAACATTAAAATGGTACATGAAATATTTCCTTATTTACCGAATTAACACGGTGGGAATAAAACATATTTATAACTAAAAGGAAAGGAAATTGTAGATATTTGCCTTATTTGCATATTTTATGCTAAAAGAACAGCTAATAATCTTATAAACGGAGAATTAAATGAACATTAATTTTACTTTCATCAGAAATTTTTTCTTTGCATTTCTGATATGTATTGTCGCTGCATGTACGAAAGACAGCGACAATACATATCAGAATGTAAACAATAACAATTCCGGCAACGGAAGCAACAACAGCGGAACAAACAGCAAAGATATTGAAAAAGCCGTTACGAGAAGTGAAGCCCTTGATGAATTATTTAATAATATGAATCTGGGAACTATTACACTTACGGTAGCACAAGACCAATGGGAACAACTGATAAGCAACACAAATAGTAAGAAGAAAAGCGTTTATGTTAAAAGTGACTTTAAATACGAAAAAAACGGCAAAACTTATGAAATGAATGACATTGGAATAAGAAACAGAGGAAATTCCAGTTACCGCGCACCGGTTGATGAGAGCGGCAATCTGCAACAGGCACATTTCAAATTAAAATTTGACACTTTCATTGATGACAAGGCGCACCACATGAAAAAAGCTTTAAAAGGAATCAATTTGAAGTTTATGCTGAATGACAGCAGTTATGTTCAGGAAGTATATAGTTACGATTTATTCAAACGCTTTGGTGTGTGGACAGCTCCAAGATGTTCATACGCAAAACTTTACATTAAAATAGGCGACAATCCGGAATCTTACTTCGGAATATACAAAGCGATAGAACCGGTCAGCAAGCAATTTATAAAAGCCAGAATTGCCGCTGCAAAATTTTCAAGTGATACTGGCAATCTTTGGAAATGTTTGTACCAAAGCGGCGGACCTGCTGATCTAAAGAACGATGGAAATCTAAACGGCAAAATCGGCATTGATTCCGATTCATACACGCCGGTTTACAGTCTGAAAACCAATGAAGAAAATCTCAACACGGAAAAAAATCAGCTGATAACATTTATACAAAATTTAAACAGTAAAACAGGAAGCGATTTTGAAACTTGGATAGAAACAGCTTTCGATGTTGATTTATTTCTAAAAACACTTGCTGTGAGTGTATCATGCGGAATGTGGGACGATTACTGGCGAAATTCCAACAATTACTATTTGTACTTTGACGGAACTGGAAAAGCTTTCTTTATTCCTTACGACTACGACAACAGTCTTGGTGCACCAAATGACGGTCTTATGTCAAATCCGGCAGAACAAAATCCTTTAGATTGGGGAAAAGACAACTCCGCTCCTCTTGTCACTAAAATTTTGGCAATTTCCAAATATAAAGAAAAATATAAGGAATATTTAAAAGAACTTATTGATTCATCAAAAGGCTATTTCGATGTTGCCTCAAGCAAAGCCAGAATTAACAACTGGTATGATTTAATCAGAAGCTCAGCTACAGGTTACGATGCCTCCGCTGTATTCAGCAAAGAAGGAAAAGATTCTTGGTACCTTAAAGAAGGAAAACCTTCCGACAAATATTCGCTTCTTTCATCAAGCAATAACTACTTTGACTTGCGTGCTGCGGCAATTACCGAGGCAACCGGCGGTGCACTTCCTACTTATAAAGTAATTTTTGATGCCAACGGAGGTAATTTCACCGGTGAATATGCAGGAAAAACATCGGTTACTATCGAAAATGCAGAAGCCAAAACAAACCCGGAAAATCTTGTAAGTGCAGAAAAAGATAATTTTACATTTTTAGGCTGGTATAATAACGGAGAGAAAGTAACAAAAATAACTTCTGATATTACATTGACTGCGAAATGGTTTGAATTAACACCGGAACTGTTGGGATACAGTGTAGATACTGTCAATAATAAGATTACATTTACATTTGATCCAACAATGTACGGTATGACAGCTTCCGATGTACAAACCGTCTATATTTGGGGAGAGTTTAACTATTGGAGTACGGAAGACGACTATCCACTGATTAAAGATGAAAATGACGTATTTTCAGGAACGTTTGAATTGCCAAGTAACGGAAGTGAATTTAAATACGGTGTCAACGGTAATCAATGGAAAGGCGTAGGCGATAGATTAGATGATTATGCAATTCCGGAAGAATACGGAAATAATAATTTCATAATAAAATACTAAACATAAAAAAATATGGACTGGGAATCTCCTCTGTTTGTTAATTATGAGGTTGCATTTCCAGTCCATTTTGCAATCAAAATGCCTGATAAAACATATAAAAGCCAATCAGCAGAATTACAGTTCCCATTAAAATTTTTAAAATTGTACTCCAAATACCGTAAGCGTTATTGCTCTTAATTTTCTGAACAAACCCGACAGATGTTCCTGCTGCAACCACAAGCACACTGTGACCTGCAGCATATAAAGCCATCAACAGTATTCCCCATAAAAAACTTTTGTCTTTTGCAACTATTGCCAGAAGCACTACAAGAACAGGCGTAGAACACGGTGATGAAAAAATACCGCCTAAAATTCCGGTAATGAACGCACCGATAAAACCGCGCTTCGTATTTTTTGCCAACAAATTAACCGACGGAATAAAATTGTAAATCTCCCAAATTTGAAGTGCCATAAGAACCATTAATATTCCAAGCACAATGTACCAGATTGAAGAACCGTTGCCTACAAGCCGTCCGGCAGTGCATGCAATAACTCCGAGAGTTACAAATGTAACCGCCATTCCAAGTGCAAATACAAGTGAATATAAAAAAGATTTTCTTGTATCACGCTGCACTGCACCGCCGACATAACCGATTACCAGCGGAACTGATGATAATGAACATGGCGTAAATGAAGTTGCCACTCCAGCTAAAAATGCAAAAAACGGTGCTAACCAAACATTACTTTGGATAATTTTTGCAAATGATGAAAGTAAAGCGTCCATTATTTTACCTCCATTTCATTCAACACATTCCGCAGTTCATCGGCAGTCAAAATCCCCTGATGAACAGTAAAAATATGTTCATTGCTGTCTTTTTCAGAATACATAGAAAATTCAATCTTATCTGCAAGTTCTCTGCTCGGAACAAACGGTTTTCCGTCAGCATAGAAAAAAAATTGCGTCGGAATTACCTGAAGCGGAATATTTTTTACTTCCTGCGGATATTTCCATACATCGATATATTTTACAAATGCACGTCCAATATACTCGCCATGAACCTCTTCTAATGCCGGAGCCATTTGACGGCACGGCCCACATCCTGCCGAACCGTAATCAATCAAAATCGGTAATCCGTAAGGCAAAAGTTTTCCCATATCTATTCCGACAGTTTGCTCAAAAGAAAAATCAGCCTCTTTTAAATTGTCCGGTAAATTACGTGCCTTAATTGAAACTGCATCATTGTCAATTTGTTTTTTTTCATGTCTTTTAAAAAGCCAAATTCCGGCAATAACCGCAGTAATCAGCAGCGGAACAGTTACCTTCATAATTATTTTTTTGTTAATCATAAACTCGCTCCTTTTAAAATGAAAAATATAATGCAACTGCTTTTCTTTATCTACAATAATTGTTAATCAAACTGAATATCAAGTCATTTTACCCATATTTTGATTTTAATGCTACTGCTGTGACCTACGGCATTTTTGGGGAAAATAAATTGGTAATATTTTACTTTAGGTAAAGCGAGAAAATGAGAAATAACAAATAAGGTTGCTAATAAAAAAAGTTTATTTCAGCTTTAATAATTTTAGAAATGAAACTGTTTGATCGGATAATTACGCTGCATTGAAAAAACACCGAAATATGATGATTCTCTAATTTTTGTTATACCGTAAAAAAATAGGCTAATCCAGAATCAGGACAAGCCGCTATTTACTAAAGTACAGCTTTAAGAAACTGTTGCAATCTTTGACTTTCCGGGTTTTGAAAAATTTTATCCGGAGTTCCGTTTTCTGCAATTACTCCCCTATCCATGAACAGAATACGAGTAGCAACTTCTCTTGCAAATCCCATTTCATGAGTTACCGCAACCATAGTCATTCCGTCATCAGCAAGATCTTTCATCAGTTGTAAAACTTCCCCGACCATTTCCGGATCAAGCGCAGATGTAGGTTCATCAAAAAGAATTACATCAGGATTCATCGCAAGTGAACGAACAATTGCAATACGCTGCTTTTGTCCGCCGGAAATACTCGACGGATGAGAATCTGCTTTGTCCGCAAGTCCAATGCGTTTCAATAAACTCATTGCATTTTCAACAGCTTCTTCTTTTGTTTGAAGTTTCAGCGTTACCGGTGCAAGCGTAATATTTTGCAAAACGGTCAAATGCGGAAAGAGATTAAAATGCTGAAATACCATTCCCATTTTGCGGCGCAAAATATCAATATTAACATTTTTATCAGTAATATCCGTTCCTTCAAACAAGATATGACCGCTTGTAGGTTGTTCCATTAAATTAAGACAACGCAAAAATGTACTTTTGCCGGCTCCGGACGGTCCTATAATTACAATTTTTTCGCCCTTCTCCACTTTCTCTGTAATATCATTAAGAATGACATTGTTTCCGTATCGTTTTATCAGATTCCTAACATCTATCACTTTTTGCCATCCTTTTTTCCATAAGCGAAAATAATTTTGTAAGTCCGAGCGTAAGACTGAGATAAATCACCGCACATGAAAGCAGCGGAATCCAAGCATTATACGTTGCATTGCGAATATTGTCACAGGCCTTCTGTAAATCAACAACTGCAATAAAACTGGCTACAGAAGTTTCTTTGATTAAAATTATAAATTCACTTGTATATGTAGGAAGTATAGTTCTGAATGCTTGCGGCAGAATAATTTTACGCATTGTTTGCCACCAAGAAAGCCCCAAAGATCGCCCGGCTTCCATCTGTCCAATATCAACGCCCTGAATTCCAGCGCGGAATATTTCAGTACAATATGCCCCTGAATTAATTCCAAAGGAAATTATAGCAACAAGTACGGCATTACTCATTCCCATAGGCGAGAAAATGACAAAATAGAAAATCATAAGCTGCGTTGCCATTGGAATTCCGCGAATTATAGTTACATAAATATTTGCAATTATATTAAGAGGTTTCTTTTTCGATATTTTAAACAGAGCAAACACACAGCCTAAAATTGAGCCTATAACAATTGCACAGAATGCAATTAAAAGAGTTACTCCCAATCCTTTCGGAATTAATATCCACCGCCCGTGTGCAATCATTGTATTATAGAAACTTTGCCACATGTTTACTCCCATTTGCTGCTGTCTTATTGAACTGTTTTTCTTACAATAATAACTTGATTTGATTCATAGTAAGATTCAGAAAAGTCAACATTTTGTCTTCTTTCCTCAGTAGCTGTCATTCCGGCTGCAATAAAATCAATTGCTCCGGACTGTAAAGCTGCAATAAGTCCATCAAAACTCATATCAATAACTTTAAGCTTTTTGCCATAATCTTTCGCTATCAGCTTACCGATTGCGACATCAAACCCGACAACATCCGTTCCCATTATGAATTCAAATGGCGGAAATGCAGCATTAGTTCCCATTTTTATAATATCTTTAGTATCAAGCTCATCCACTTCAGGAATTACAATATTCCCATCAACAGGCATAAAAGCTTTAATCAATTCCTCATATTTCCCATTTGATTTCAAATCTGCTATAGTCTTGTTAATTGATTCAAGCAATTCCGTATTGCCCTTTTTAACCGCTACAGCATAAGATTCAGTCATAAAATTGTCGTTTACAATAGTAAGATCTGGATTTCGACTAACAATCTCTTTCGCTGGAAGTTCATCCAAAACAATAGCGTCAATCGCACCGTTTTTTAAATCAAGAGAAGCGTCAATTCCAGTTTTAAAAGATTTCAGTTTTGCATCCTTAACCTCTTCCTGAATATAAAGCTCGCCTGTAGTTCCAGCCTGACAGCCTATTTTCTTACCTGCCAAATCAGCAGCTGAATTGATAACAACTGTATTTTTCTTCTGACATGCTGACATTCCGAGCAGAAGTACTGCTACAGAAATAAATGAAATAACTTTTCTCACAAAAGCCTCCGTATTACACAAAAATTAACGGACTTTATCATAAAAAGAAAAAAGTTAGAATACAACTTTGCAAAATAGTTTTGTTTTCTTTGGTTGTGCTCAGAGCTCAATCCCACTTTGGGATTGAGCTCTGAGCACTTTGCTACTTTGTTATGCGGCAAGTTCGCTAGCACAATAAATGACCAGACCTTAATTCTATTTCTGCATATTACAAAAGCTTATTTCCTCAACACACGCCTATTTATTAACAACCTTACAAGTAAATAAAAAGTAAATTTAGAGCCAACTGCCCTTTTTTTCCACCTAACACACATAGAAAAACAAAAAATTTTTGGAGGAGCTATGTCACGTAGAAGAATCAAAAAGGCGGGCGTACAT
>JBNMHA010000078.1:0-10640 GCA_050872545.1 Spirochaetales bacterium
GGTCAGTGCAGTGCTAATACTTATATGAAAAGCTCCGGATTTACTCTTTTGTCAATCCGGAACACCTGAAAATTCGGCGTTTCAATGCAGCTTCAAAAACCGATTTCCTGCCGATAACAGTAATTTTTTCTTTTGCACGGGTAACTCCGGTATAAAGAATTTCTCTTGACAGCAGCGCATTATTTTCTTCCGGCGGCAAAATTATAATTACATTTTTGTATTCGCTTCCTTGACTTTTGTGAATCGTCACGGCAAATGCAGTCTCATAATTACCTTCCAACAAACGCAGCGAAATAGCCTCTCTGTCCGGTACTGCCATTTTTTTTTCTTTGCCGCCTACTAGCCAGCCGCAATCTCCGTTAAATAGATTCTGCTCATAAATATTTCCGGTTACGATTATCGGTGTGCCGTCTCTTTGGAATCCGAAATATTCTTCCAGCATATTATTTATATTTTTGCAGCCCCAGAAACCGGTTCGGTTGACAGTAAGTATTTTCGTTTGGTTTTGAGAATCAGAATTCGGCGCAAATTCTGCGTTGTCGATATATTCTTTAAGGAAATCGCGCAAAAAAGCAAACGATTCTCTTTCATCTTCAGGCACAACCGCAAATTTTACAGGTGACGATTCTGTTTGCAGAAAATCATTGACAACCGAAACATCGCCGCTTTTAATTTTTTCAAAAACACTGCGCATTATTTCGTTTTCTGTACGCCGTGTTGTATCCAAGCAAACTGTACTCGCATTCAAATTACAAAGCCAACCGCTGTTATCGACAGAGCTGCTGTTATAAACCAAATCTGCAAGAACAGAACCTGCATCGACAGACGGCAGCTGATTATTATCACCAAGCAAAATAAGTCTTGTCTCATCAGAGACAGCATCAAGCAGTGCCGAAAAAAGATGAATATCAACCATAGAAATTTCATCTATTAAAATCAAATCATAAGGAAGCTGATTCTCGTGATTATAAACTGCCGTTACAGACCCACGCCTGATTCCCAGTAATCTGTGCAACGTTTGTCCCGATAAGCCTGAAAAACCATTCAATGCCAAAGATTCTTCCAGACGTTTTGCGGCTTTTCCTGTTGGTGCTGCAAGCGCAATTTTCCAATCCGGATGAAGACGCAGCGTTTTTTTTATCATACGGGCCGCAGTGTAAGTTTTTCCGGTTCCGGGTCCGCCTGTTACAATCAGAAAATTTTTATCCAGTACCAAACGAACTGCTTCTTTTTGTTTTGCCTCAAGCCCTTCTTCTTCCGGGCAATTAATTTCCCGATGTACCGCCGCATTATCCGAACAAACAAGACGCAGTTTTAAATTACGGCGCAGCGTTTCTTCCGATTTCCAACATCGATAAAAATATAAAAGCTGCTCGCCGCTGTTTAATGTACGAAGCACTAAAGGCAGGAACGCGGTTTTATCGCCGCAAGCTTTTGCAGTGACTCCTGAAAAACTTCCGTTTGAAAAAAGTTTCTTGCCAACAGCAAATGTATCGTGCCATTCATTAGCAAGCTGCATTTCTTCATCGTCGGCATTAAAAGATAAACACAACGAACCGTTTGAGAACTGGCGGAATAAAACCGCAAGTACGCAGCAGAATTCTTCTTTATTATTATCCGAATTATTTATTTCCCATAAATCGCCGATTGTCTGCCTATCCAATTGCGACAATTGCAGCGTATCATAAAGTAAATTAAGTTCCATTTTATCCTCATTTTTCAATTTTCACGCTGATACTTTATACAACAAACCGAATTGTATTGTGCTATAAAATATCCGATTTTACCAAACAGGAAAAAGTATGACTTTCGATAAAATCTTAACTCCCGAAGTTACGGACATTTTGAACAATCTTGAAATCAATGGTTTCGAGGCATTTCTGGTAGGCGGTTGTGTAAGAGATGCGATTTTAAAGCGTGACTGCTGCGATATTGACATTGCCACAAATGCTTCAGCGCAGCAAATAACGGAAATTTTCAAAACATACGAAATTATGACTGCCGGTTTTGAATTCGGAACAGTAAATGTAAAAGGAAAATTGGGAAATATTTTCGATATTACATCGTTCCGGCTGGAGGGCGAATACCTTGACGGTCGACATCCTTCTTCTGTTACTTTCGGCGGTGATATTCATACTGATTTGGCAAGGCGTGACTTCACGGTAAATTCGCTGGCTGTCAATCTTCACGGAGAACTTGTTGATGATTTCGGCGGATTAAATGATTGCGCAGTCCGACTGATAAAATGCGTGCGTGAACCTAAACTACGCTTTTGCGAAGATTATCTGCGGATACTGCGTGCTCTGCGTTTTTCCGCTGTACTAGACTTTTCTATAGAACGTCAAACTGCCGATGCAATCCATAAACTACCGTCTCTTGCCGCCGATATTCCGCCGGAACGTGCCTGTGAAGAATTAAGGAAAATGCTTTCTACTGCGCATAATCAGCGACTTAAAAAGTTATTAATCGATTTTTCAGATGTATTTGAAAATTTATTTACCGGCTGTTTTCTGAAAGAAGCGGCAGAAAGAATCGGAATTTTACAATGTGAAACAAACTTTATCTTAAAAGCTGCAATAATATTTTCCAAAGCAAATCTTTTCGACTGCCGCCTTCTTAATCATAAAAACTTTTTTTCAAAATCAGAAGAAAAGCTTTTTTATTCCTTGCTCGATGCCGATTCGCATAAACTGCAAAACCGAAAAGACGCAGTAAAATACGCAGTGCAGCTTGGTAAAGGCAACACGAAGATTTTTGCTGCACTGAAAATGTCTGCACCGGAAGAGCAAAAATTTATAAATGATATACAAAATGACATTAATACAGGGCAGTTTCCTTTTTCGGTTGGAGAACTTGCAGTCAAAGGAACCGACTTAATCGACATCGGGCTGCACGGCAAGGCAATAGGAGACGCTCTGAAATTTTTACTGGACTGCGTGCAGAATAAAGAACTTCCGAATGAAAGAAACACATTGATAAATTATGTGAAAAACATTTTTTTACAATCTTAACACCGATTCGTCTCCGACTGTTAAATCGACAATTCATTCTTTATTTTTGCGAATATTTATTGTAATTAGTAATTCTTGCATTAAACAGGATTGATTTGAAAATACGAAAGGATTTAAAGAATGATTTTTTTATATTCTTACACTATTTTTTGTGCATTTTTTCTATTTGCATTAGATCATCTGGATGATTTTTGTTTTGTTCATAAGTTTCGCATAAGGAAAATTCTAAGCCACTATTTTACATTTCAGCTTTTTGCGTTTTTTATTCAATTCTTATCATTTCAATGTCTTGCTTATTTGAACATTGTAAACTTAAACGCAGCTTTATCTTTTATAAGCCGAATGACCGGAATTATTTCCTTTGGGTATGTAGCCTATTTAATTGATTATTTTTGGCTTGAAAACAGGCTTAAATTAAAAAAGAAAATAATTTATTACACAATCATTATCACGATTGCAGAATTTATCTTTTTTTTAACAAATGAATTTACTGCTAAATTCAACATATATTTTCATCTCGCCGAACGTTTTGCCAACTTATCACTTTTTCTGATAATAATTTTCTACATGATTTTTATGTTCAGAAAGATACAAAATTACTACTGCATTTTATACATTTGTATGCTTACAGCTGCTATTTCGGCAATCATTACCGATAATTCGGACAAATACGGTCTGGAAATAATAAACTTAACTTTCGGAATAGTCACCGTGCTGATCTTTGTAAAATTTTATGCAGACATAATACACAATGACGAAAACAAATTGTCACGAAAAGACCGTGAAATAATCGACGGCGTTCTTAACAACCTCTCCAACAGCGACTTAGCCGCAAAGTTCAATACCGCTGAATCTACAATTAAAAACAAATTAACCAGAATTTATAAAATACTGGGAATAAACGACCGCCAAGATTTAATTGATAAATACAAAAATATGAAATCTCAATTGTGATTATTTCTATATCCAAGTGTAAATGAAACTTGACAATACTGCATGTTTCTTCTACTATGCACAGAATATGAATGGAGGGCAAGATTATGGTTTATGTTATAGTAAGTCTTGTTTCCATCCTTATTGGCGGACTAACCGGATTTGTTATCAGAATGATAATTGGTAAAGTTGACCTTAATTCTGCGGAAAACAAAGCCAAAATTATTTTAAGAGAATCTGAATTGGAAGCAGAATCTAAGAAGAAAGAGCTTCTTCTGGAATCAAAAAATTCAATGATTCAAGAACGAAATAGTTTTGAACGAGAAACGAGAGAGCGCAGAGCCGAGTTGCAGAAGTATGAGCGCAGAGTAACTCAAAAAGAGGAACAGCTGGAGAAAAAACTTGAAGATCTTGAGAAAAAGGTCTTTGATGTCGGTGTAAAAGAAAAAGAATGTGAAGCGAAATCAAACGAAGTTTCAAAATTAATGGAAACTTGGCTTCAGAATCTTGAAAAGTTGGCAGGAATGTCTTCTGAGCAAGCTAAAGAAATTCTAATGAAAGAATTGGAAGGCAAAGCAAAAGAAGAAGCGCATCATTTTATCACTAAGATAGAAGAAGAAGCGAACCGAACCGCAACTAAGAAAGCAAGAGAAGTTCTTTTAACAACAATGCAGCGCGTTTCTTCTGAAGTAACTTCAGAAGTTACAGTAGCAAGTGTACCGCTTCCGAATGATGAAATGAAAGGTCGAATCATCGGAAGAGAAGGAAGAAACATCCGTGCTTTGGAAACTCTTATCGGTGTAGATGTCATTATTGACGATACTCCGGAAGCTGTGGTGATTTCTTGTTTTGACCCTGTAAGACGTGAAATCGCAAAAATTGCTCTAAGCAGACTTGTCGCTGACGGAAGAATTCATCCGACACGAATTGAGGAAGTTGTCAACAAAGTTATCAATGAAGTTAATGAAACGATTTTTGACGAAGGTGAAAAGACTACTATGTCTCTCGGTATTCATGGTTTACCTTTAGAAGGAATGGTTGCATTAGGACGACTTTATTATCGTTCCAGTTACGGACAAAATGTTCTTTATCATTCTATCGAAGTTGCTAAAATTGCCGGTGTTTTGGCAGCAGAATTGGGATGTGATGTAACTTTGGCAAAAAGAGCTGGGTTGCTTCACGATATTGGTAAAGGAGCCACAACGGATGGAGAGAGCAGCCATACAGAAGCAGGTTATGAAATGGCTAAGAAATTCGGGGAATCCGAAAAAGTTCTTAATGCTATTCTAAGTCACCACGGTGATGTAGAACCTACTTGTATGGAATCGGTTATAGTACAGATTGCCGATGCAATCAGTGCCAGTCGACCCGGAGCAAGACGGGAAAGTATTGAAGGTTATATTAAGCGTCTGGAAAGTTTGGAAAGATTGGCAGAAGGCTTTGAAGGTGTTGAAAAAGCTTATGCAATTCAAGCCGGACGTGAAGTCAGAGTTGTTTTGAACAATGTAAAAACTGATGAAAAAACAGCTGCTGAAATTGCTAAAAATATTGCAAGAAAAATTGAAGCTGAACTGCGTTATCCGGGAAAAATAAAAGTTACCGCGATAAGGGAAAACAGATTTATAGAATATGCAAGATAAACTTTCATACAATATTTGTTAGTTTTGGAATGGAGGCTGTCCTAGAAGTTCTAAGAAACTTTATAAAGGACAGTCTTTTTTATTTGCACACTTTTTATTTGCACACTTTTTATCTGCACACTTTTTATCAAATACAAAACTTGTAACTGCACAAAAAAAGCGGCATCCGAGAATGGATAACCGCTTTCTTGAGATATTGATTGCAAAAACCAATAATTATCTTTTTGAGAACTGGAATCTCTTTCTTGCTTTTTTCTGACCGAATTTCTTTCTTTCTACCATTCTTGGGTCACGAGTTAAAAGTTTCAAGCTTTTCAATGGTTTGTGGTTGTTTGTGCTGTCGATTAAATCCAATGCTCTTGCAATTGCATGACGAATAGCACCTGCTTGTCCGCTAAGTCCACCACCGTAAACATTTATAGAAATATCATATTGCTCCAAACTGTTTGTTACAACCAAAGGCTGTTTAACAATCATATCGTAAGTTCCGACAGGAAAGAAATCAGCTAAAGATTTTCCGTTTACTTTAATTTCTCCCTTGCCTTTTACCACTACAGCTCTGGCTACTGAAGTTTTTCTTCTGCCTGTAGCAAAATATTTATTACCAACTTTTTTTGCAATACCCATTCATGTCTCCTTTCTATTTGATTTCCAATTTTTCAGGTTTCTGAGAAACTTGTTTATAATCAGCACCGGCATAAACTCTTACATTTCTGAACAATTCACGTCCTAAAGGTCCATGAGGAAGCATTCCTTTAATAGCTTGTTCTATAGGGAAAGTAGGTTTCTTTTCCATTACTTTGTCATAAGAATTTTCTGTAATTCCGCCCGGATATCCAGAGTGTCTGTAATACATTTTGTCTGAACCTTTATTTCCGGTCATTACAGCTTTTTCTGCATTGATAATAATCACATTATCACCGGTATCAAGATGAGGCGTATAAATAGCTTTATGCTTTCCTCTTAAAATATAAGCAGCTCTTTCGGCAACACGTCCCATAGGAACACCGGCTGCATCAATCAGATACCATTTTTTCTGAATATCTTTTTTTGTAACATTATAAGTTTTAAACTGATTCATTTTAACTCCTGTCATTTCTGAAAATCCAATAAAATGTAACGGGATTACCGGAATTTCACGCAGTTTTTCGGCTGGTTGACTCCAAAAAAACTGTCGGCAAACTAACATAAAATTTAATTGTTAGCAAGCCTATTTTCGCATAAAGGCTGATATGTAATTTCTTGATTTTTCATATTATAAAAATTTTCTTTTTTTGATAAACTTACCGATTTTTGGAGTACGGCAGCATATTTCTTTTCCAATATATGCTGTACTAAGCTAACTGATAAAAACGGAGTTTGTAAAATGAAAAAGCTGAACCTGGCTGTATTTGTACTATTCATATCCTGTGCGGTTTTATTCGGTGATGATAATTCACAAAAAATCGGCAACACTTCAACTTGGATCCAAAACATGAGCGTTGTCAGAAAATCTTTAATCGATTCAAACAAAGGACAGGAACTGGAACGAATTGATACCGAAATAATCAAGCAATTAAATGAAAAAGATATTTCAAACTGTGAAAAAGAAGCCGCAGAGTTAATCGATTACATAATAATTTCAAAAAATTATTACTCAATCAACAACACTGCCGACGGACTGCGACTTCTCTATACAATTTTCTCTGATAAAAATTATTTCCTTGATACTGTATTTGATATTGCAAATTACGAGTTTGTAGCAAATTACTTGGTTTTGTCTACTGTATTGGACGGATTCAGAAAATGTTTAGGCGTAAATGAAGACAAGCTTTTCAAAAGCTACGAAATGATTTCTCCGACTTTTACACCTTACATTTATGACCAATCAAAAATCGGTTCAATTCAAGTTACCGGAGCACTAATTCTTTTCTTAAATGATTACTTTATTCTGGTGGAAGACGGAAAACTCAAAGGTCATTACAATTCCGATGTTGAAGAAACTTTTGAAGCTATAAATTCCTCATTGCGCGGAGATTTGAAAAAATATAAAGGCGGAAGTGAACTGCAAAAAAATTTCAATTTCTACGCTAATAACAGACGAGAACGCGGCGCATATTGATTTTTAAAGAGGAAATATGAATTCGACTGAAAAGATTTTGGAACAATATAAAAGCATTTCAATGATACAGTTCCTTGAGCAAATTCTTGACTGGGACAGCGAAGTAAATCTTCCGTCCGGCGGTTATGCCTACCGTGCGGAACAAGCGGCTTGGCTTGCCGGAGTTGTTCACGAAAAGCTTACAAACCGAGACTTTATCGATAATGTCATGTCGTTTGTTCCGGCAGACAATGATTTGTTGAATGATGAAATCGCACACATCAAGCGAGTTATTGAACTGGAGCAAAGAATTCCGCAGAAACTGCGTGAAGAACAGGCAAGACTTTCTGCAAAAGCCGGTGGAATTTGGGAGGAAGCGAAAAAGTCCGGTGATGATTCACAATTCATCCAAATATTAGCGCAGATGATTCAACTGGAGCGTGAATATTGCAACTGCAAAGGTTTTAATGAAACGCCTTATAATGCGCTGCTTGATGATTACGACAGGAATCTTTCATATTCATTTGTAGAAAACCTTTTCAGCGAACTTGTTCCGCAACTGCAAGAACTTATAAACAATGCAAAGGAAGATTCCGGCGAGCTTCATTTTTTTGCAGACAAAGCAAAACAGGAAAAAATCTGCCGCATAATTATCAAAGAACTGGGACTTGATCCTGACCGTTCGCGTCTTGATGTTTCTACTCATCCATTCACTGCGACATTAGGTATAGGCGATGTAAGAATCACAACAAATTACGATGAAAATAATTTTACATCGTCAATGTTCAGTACTTTGCATGAGGGCGGTCACGCTGTTTATGAACTGGAGACTCAAAATATTTTCGGTGATTCTCCGTGTGCTGCTATAGTTTCACTTGCACAGCATGAGTCGCAGTCGCGTTTTTTTGAAAACATAGTAGGAAGAAGCAAAGCTTTTTGTGAATATATTTTTCCGCAGCTTCAAGCGGCAATTCTTCCTAAAAGCATTAAGCCGGAAACTTTTGTGCAGTGTGTAAACAGCATTTCATACACGCCGATTCGTGTAAATTCCGACGAACTTTATTACAATCTTCACATTGCCTTGCGTACAAAACTTGAATACAACTTAATCAGCGGAAAATTGCAAGTAAAAGACTTAAATGAAGCTTGGAATCATGAATTTGAACTTTTATTCAACAAAAAACCGCAGAATAAAAAAGAGGGTTACCTTCAGGATGTTCACTGGGCTAGCGGACTGTTCGGTTATTTCCCTACATATACAATCGGAAATCTTATTGCCGCACAAGTCGCCGAGAAATTAAGCAGCGACACCGGCGTATTCTCAAAAACATTTGATAAAACAAGTATTCCGACAATAAAAAAGTGGCTGCGTGAAAATTTCTACATACACGGCAATCGCTTTTGTACTGATGAGCTAGTAAAAAAAGTCACCGGTAAACCTTTAAGTTCTCAGCCGCTGATTTCAGACTTAAAAAAACGTTACTGTAGGTAATTTATAGATGAAAATAATCGCCGATACTCATTTGCACTCGGATTTTTCTTCCGACGGAAAAAACTCAATGACCGAAATGGCATTATCCGCAATCGAAAAAGGTTTGAAAACAATTGCTTTTACTGACCATTTGGATTTCGACTACCCTGCTTGCCCAAATCCTAAAACCGGCAAAATTGAAATTTTTAAGCAGCTGAATGCAGAAGAATATCGTGCTGCAATAGAGAAGCTGCAAGCGGAAACAAAAAATAACCTGCAAATTTTAGTCGGAATAGAAACAGGACTTCAGCCAAACAGTTCGGTTCATGACAGAACAAAAAATTTTACAGATATTCTTAAACCTGATTTTATCATAGCAAGTACGCATTGCACATGCGGTCAAGTTTTAGCACCTTACAGTTTTTTCAAAGGTAGAACTCAAAAGGAAGCATATCGCAAATATTTGGAAGATGTTCTTGCAAATCTTTCAATGACAGACAACTACGATACCGCAGCGCATCTTGATTTTATCGAAAGATATTATCCGGCAGAAAATATTGATGACAAGCTGCTGAAATACGCACAATTTGCAGATATAATCGATGAAATATTACTGACACTGATACGCAAGGATAAAGCGTTGGAAATAAATACTGCCGGAATTCGCTACGGACTGGGAGTTGTTCATCCGTCACTTGATATTCTTGTGCGTTATAAAAAACTTGGCGGAAAGTTAGTAACCGTAGGAAGCGACGCTCACAGCGCAAATGATATTGCAGCCGATTTTGAAACTGCGGTACAATATTTACAAAAGGCTGATTTTAATGCATATTGCGTTTTCAAAAATAGGCAGCCGGAACTTATTCCGCTGTAGAATTTTAATCAAGGAAAAACAACTATGAATCCGTCTGTCGTTCTCGAAAAAGTATTTATTCTGTTCTTACTGCTGATTGCCGGTTTTGTCGCACGGCGGTTAAAAATTTTCGATAACACCGCAACGCGCGGACTGAATAATATAATTCTGAAAATTACGCTTCCGGCATTAACCATAGCTTCCATGCAGATGAATTACAATGCGTCGCTTTTAGCTGAAAGCATTCAACTTTTAGGAATATCAATATGCGTATATGCTGCGTCATTCCTTATTGCACTGGCAGTTCCGCTTATTTTAAAACCGCGTAACGGTGAAAAAGGCGTATTTCAATTTGTAATAATATTTTCCAATGTTGCATTTATGGGCTTTCCGGTTGTGAAATCGGTTTTCGGCGAATCGGCATTGTTCTACGCCGCAATTTATAATCTACCGTTTAATTTTCTGTCATTCACTTTAGGCGTAATTCTTTTAATGCAAGACAGAAAATTCTCCAAAACAGCAGAAATCGGCAGCGGTTACCGCATTTCAATCAAACAGATTTTAAATCCCGGCGTTGTCGCAGTTTTGATCGGCTTTGCTTTTTTCGTGCTGAATATTCATCTGCCGCAGGTAATAAAAGAACCGCTTGAAC
>JBNMHA010000079.1:0-10367 GCA_050872545.1 Spirochaetales bacterium
ACAAATACTAAAATATTTTCAATCCAATTATTCACTTTTTGATTTGACTCTGTTTTTTCTGCTTCCTTAATTAAACCTCTTTAAAAATTATTTTTTAGAATATATAAGTTGATTTGATGAATTAACAAAAGTCATTTTCTTTCCTGATTTATCGTAAATGTAACTTCCGCCAATTCCTTCAAGAATCAAATATTTACCATATAAATGATATTTTCTTGTAGAAGTACTATTACCTTGAACAAATGTATAATACCCATTGCTTTTAAAGGTCATACTCCAATTACCGTATTTCCACTCGCCGATAATCTCATTCATTGCCAAATAATCATTCGTTATCCATTCATAATTATTTTTCCCTAATCGCTGATAAACAAAATTCCCAAATTTTAATATTCCATCATCAGGAAGGGTTCCGGTTGTAACACCTTTCAAAATTATTCTCGTTTCAGTAAAAACAAAATTATTTTGAACAATATATCCAGCATTATACTGAAAAACATTATCATCATAAAGAATAATAAAACGCCCTTGCGCAGAAGTACCGATAACACCCGGATAATAAACAGCATCACTTGCAAACCAATTTTTGTAACCGCCGACTCCGTTTTCAACCAACATCATATCTTGCTTGTAAACAATCGTATCATTGTTAATTAACATGCATGAACTGAAAATCCTTCCATCTGCAAGAACAAATTTTTCCCCATTCTCACTTTGCCACTTGCCATTTTTTAAATCGTCAATATTAAAAGTATCTTCATATAAAGAATATCCGTTGAAATTTTCATTCTCTTTCCAACTCGTTTGAGTTCCGTCAAATTTCAATATTCTCCCGTCACGATATTTTAAAATCCAACTTTGTCCCAAATCTTCCAAATACAAATCAGCATCCGAAATATAATTCAATTCCAAAATATTCCCGGAATAGCCATTTTTCTTAGCAATCGCTTTTATTATACAATCGCTAACATTATTCACATAAACTTCACCCTTGCCTGCTCCTGTATAATTATTCTCACTCGGAATACTTTTATCTGTAGTATAAAAAATCACAGCCTCCGGATCTTCACATGTAAGAAAAATGCGCTGTCCATATTTATAATTCTCCGGTTTAATATCAATATTTACATTAGGAACATCTGTCAACAAAAGAACTGTTCTACCCGGGAGTTCTTTGTACAAATCACACGATGAGAATAAAAATATTGAAACAATAATAAAAAATGCTTTACTTTTCATAATTTTCCCCATCACAACGGTACCGAAAATTGAATTACGCAGCTTTGATTCGGAACATATCCAAAAGCTACAGAAGGCAGATGTTCAATTTTCAATTTCTGATAAATCACTGTAAAAATTACTCCGGCAGCCAATGTTGCCGCACAAACAGGAATAAGAACAATTCCGGATGTAAGAGCTGCATTTGCATATAAAGAACTTTTCTGCATTTCGTTATAATACAAATCTAACTCATCCTGATATACAGCCTTATTATATCTAGTTGAATTTTCTTCATATATAAAACTGTTATAGCCATAAATACCAAAACAAACAGGAATAAATGTCAGTGATACCGCAGAAACAGCATAAGACGCAATTGCACCGGCAAGAAAATAATTCTCCCTATTTTTCAGCTGAAATGAGAAATCAGGCTTTTTTCCCATACTTGCAGTTTCTGTACTTGCCGATTTTTCATCTGTTAAAGACAACAGCAACTTATCAGCTCCCTTTTTGTTTTCAGCAGCTTCATTTGTTAATTTAAAATCATGTAAAATCATCGGAGTGTAAGAATTTACCAAAACGCCTGCTCCTATGTGCAGATAAGTTGCATCCTTATAAAATGCACAAGTATTCATACTGCGTTTGACACATTTTCCGTTTACATATATGAAAACGTCATTGGAATCAATATAAACAAATACGGAATATCTTTCATTTTCTCGAAAAAATACACCAGTTCTAATATTTACACTTTTAATACCATCATTTGCATATAAAGTAAGTCCATTTCTGTCGTAATTAAGAGAGATTCCCCATTTCCCAAATATTTCAGGCATACTATCTGCCGTATTAAAAAGTTCGAGCATATTTTTCAATGTTTGGGTTTTGCTTTTGAAAGTAAAATCAAGATAAGCTCCGAATGAATCAGATTTTTTCATTGGATTAATAAGTGTTACGCAATTGCCGCTTTCAATTTCAATATCTTTTTCCAGCTTCTGTTTCCCACGCACAAAAGCCTGCAATTCTTCGGATGTCAGAATACCTTTTTTTTCTATACCTGCATTTCCTTTAAACGCAAGTTTCTCCGCTTCATCTTTCAACTGCTCTCCGATAAGAATTTCAAAATCATAAATCTGCATTCCAGAGTAAGAGTCTTTTAGAATTCCAGCACCAATATATAAATTTTTCGCCTTATAATAACCATAAGGCAATCGTTTTTCAGCAATACACTTTCCATCAACATATATGCAAACATTTCTGCCATCCAAATAAATGTACAGTTCATATTCATTTCCAACTGCAAATTTAAACTTTGTAAAATTATGAGCAAGGTTTCCATATACCGGATCACATGTAACTACCCATAAACCACTGCTTGTATAATTAACGGAAAGTCCCCAATCACCTCTTCCACTGTGTGACTCAATTTCGCCGTCGGCAGTATTTATAAGCTCGAAAGTTTTATTAAAGAAATCAGAAGAGGTTAATTTAAATTTCATATATACAGCCATTTCATTGCTATTTAACGCTGGATTTTTCATCTTCAAATAATCTTTTTTCCCGTCAAATATAATGCATCCGTTCTGTTGCTGCATTTGAACCGGTGCAATTTTCTGAATATCTGCAAAATTTAAAACTTTATCAGCTGCAGCAAAAATATGTACAGTTATCAATAAAAACAAAAGGACTAATTTTTTTTTCATAATATTTTTATTTCTCCTATTTAGTTCCTTCACAATATACTTTTTCCGCATCAATCATTTCTTTCGGATAAATCCCTGAAGCCATAATTTTTGAAAGCAAGTTTCTAGCTAAAACAGTGTGCCCAAATCTACTGAAATGAATAGTGTCGGTTCTCCAGTAAACAGCAGCATCCGTTTCCGAAGCATTATTCACAGGCAAACTGTCAAATAAATAAACATTATTCAAAAACATCGCATTATAATCAGACGCAATTTCTCCCATTGCCCCGGCATACTGTAGTAACAAAGTTCTTCTGCTGTCATAATTAGGGTCATCATTTGATGCTTTTGTTCCCCAAACAGGTGAAGAAAGCAAAATTATCTGCATTTTAGGATTCTTTGCTCTTAATGATGCCAAAACGGTATTTAAATTCTTTTTATACTGTTCAACAGTTACCGTACCTTTAGTAACACCTTTATCGTTTGTTCCGTTATTTCCGGCACCTCCACCATTTACGCTGTCATTGGCACCTATTATCCAAATTAAGCAATCCGGAGCAATGTGCTTATTATCTTTAGGAACGCACAATCGCTGATTAAACGCACCGTCCGCAACATCGGTATCAATGTAAAAGTCACTTGTAACACTGCTTCTGCCGTTAAGGTAAACAGGTGAATATTTAGTTCCGCATCCGAGCAGAAAAAATCCGCATGATGTTTTACCTTTAGTATTTACAAATGAATACAGAGTAATTTTGTTTTCATTGGCAGTTAAATTTGAAATTTCCACAGCAACAAGTTCACGTCCGGCATAAAAATTATTTTTATAAGTTTTTGCCAAATATGAAGAATCGTCGGCAAAAGCTTTATTCCCGGTTAAATCCACTCGTTCAACTTCCAACGAACGGCAAGTTTGGTCATTCACTTTCACATTTACACCTACATTATTCAGCTTAACTTTAAAACTACACGCCGTATCACTTGGGTTTCTCGCAAAATAGAGAACTGCTTTGTTTGTTGATGCATTACTGTTATTAAAATTAAAAGATACTTCATCCGCCGCTCTGGTAATATCATAGAAATACACATTGCGGTTGTTAAAAGGCATCCAATATGAAGAAGTCGGTTCCGTTCGTCCGTCAGACCACCAGCGTATAGTTTTTACATTGTCACCTTTTTCTACTTTATTATCATCCAACAATTTATCTGCATAAACGAAACCACTATCATTACGGTGAATTGCATCCCGAACCTTGTGGCTCCAAGATAAAATTCCCGAATAATTATCCCAAGCATTGATAAAACCGCTACCGTTAAAAAAACCGTATCCAACCGACAAGCTGTCACCTGCAATTACCGTTGTATAACCATCCGCAGCAAACTGCGCTGACAAGTCCGAAAAATTACAAAAAATATTAGAAACTACATCTGTTTGTACTTTGTTCAATTCAAATGTATAAACAGCTCTATTCGTTCCCAAATCAACAGTAACTGTAAACGTTAAAGTCGTTTTATCACCCCAATTATATGAATTTCCGGAAACCACTGCGTTACCTTGAGAATCAACACAGGCAACCTTAGCCACATTTAAAACCGCTGCAAATTGAGGAATAAAAGAATCACCTGTTAAATTAATTTTATAACTGTAATAATCCGGTGCAAATCCTTCGGCAGTCAGTCCGTTTACCGAAAAACTTTTCAGCATAGAACAAGTATTTGAATCATAATAAAAAATATTAACCTTATAAACATTCGTAACTGTAGAATCTTCAGAAACAACAGTCAGATTAAAATAATTGCTTGAATTGCTTTTTAAAGTTAGCTTGTCTGCATTCACAAAAACTTTGGAATCAGGATTAGACTTTTCATACTTTAAAACGGCTTCTGAAGTCGCACTGTTTTCCTGCAAAAAATATATGTATTCATATTTAGTACTGTAAAAACCTATATCAAGCGCATTATTGCCACAGCTTACTTCTAATTTTGACAATAACGCATCTGATGATTTCACATCAATAATCGTTTCCTGTACTGTAACTTGACATGCTGTAATAAACGCTGTCGCCAGAATAAAGAAAAGCATTTTTAATTTCATGAAAAAACTCCCGGGATAATATAAAGAAGTCACTGAAAATTACCATTTCCATATTTGATACGATTTTTTTCTCTATAATGCATTAAAATAAATTATCGATGTTCGCTTTGCAAACCAAGTTTAACAATGACAAAATATAGAGTCTTTCAGTGCTTTCGGCAATAAATAATATAATAAACCGATTTTTTCAAGTTTTACAGACAACCTCATCCATCGAAATTTGCTTTTAATTACAAAACATGATATACAACACACGGAAATTAAATATGCTTGACTCAATTACGACTGTAATTTTTGATTTAGACGGAACATTATACTGCGGCAACTCACCTGTTGAAAACGCTGCATATACAGTAAAACAATTGCGAAAAAAAGAACTGCAAGTCTTATTTTTAACAAACAACTCTGTAAAAACACGAAAACAAATCTGCAATAAACTACAACAAATGGAAATACAGTGCTGCGAAAATGAAATATTCACTTCCGGATACACTGCGACATTATATGCAAAGCATAATAATCTTACCGATATTTATATCTGCGGTTCCGAAAATCTCCGTGAAGAATTCAAAAATGCCGGATTTTCCGATTGTAGTGATAAAAATGCAAAAAATCTTCTCATCGGATATGACCCGGATTTCTCATACGCAAAATTAGCAGAAGCATTTTCTGTAGCTCTTAATGCAGAACACATAATTGCATGTAATAAAGAACGTTCTTTCCCCGGAAGCGACGGCAAACTTCTGCCCGGCTGTGCGGCAATGGTTGCGCCTATTGAATATTGTGCAAACCGTCCGGCTGATGTAGTTATCGGGAAGCCGCATACCGGAATGCTTGAATTAATTTGCAAAGAATATAATTTAAAACCAAATCAAATATTGATAGTCGGCGATACATACGAAAGCGATATTCTAATGGCACAAAAATTTGGGTGCAGAAGTGCTTATTTTAGTAAAAATTGCGACAAAGCAAAATATCCTGCAGATATTCATTTGGATGAACTTTCTCAGTTATGCACTTATTTTCACTGTTAAGAGGTAACGGGCAACATGCGAACTATAAAATTAATGGACTGTACATTACGCGACGGCGGATATATAAATAACTGGGAATTCGGTCATGAAGCAATATGCGGAATCTGTAGCAAAGTCGCAGAAGCCGGCATCGAATTTATAGAAGTCGGTTTCATGCGAGACTGCGCATATCAAAAAAACCGCTCAATATTTCCTGACAATGACAGTTTTGCATCAGTAATCAATCCCAAGCGAGAAAATGCGTCATATATAGGAATGATTGACATGAATGACCCTATTCCGCTGGAAAAATTGTCTTACAGAAAAGAAAACTCAGCAGATTATCTTAGAGTGATATTTAAGAAACATAAAATTGAAGAAGGATACGAATATTGCCGCCAAGTCCAAAAATTGGGATACGGACTGTTCGTGCAGCCTGTAGATGCCGACGGATATTCTGATAAAGAATTTATCGAATTAATATACCGTTTCAACAATTTAAATCCATTTGCTTTTTACATTGTAGATACTCTCGGTGATATAAAGAAAAAAGATTTTCTTCGCCTAGTAAAATTAGCAGATCACAATTTAAAGGAAGAAATTGCACTTGGTTATCATTCTCATAATAACTTTCAACAAGCTTTCGGCAATGCAGAAGCAATGACTGAATTAAACATGCAGCGAGATTTGATTATTGACGGCTGTGTATGGGGCATGGGAAGAGGCGCAGGAAATTTGCATTTGGAATTATTCGCTGAATATATGAATGAATATTTCGGTAAAAGTTATAAGATAAAACCAATGCTTGAAATTGCGGATAAATACTTAAACGAGATATACAGTAAAAATTTTTGGGGCTATTCCCTGCCTTTCTATTTGTCAGCTTCAAACCATTGTCATCCAAACTATGCAAGTTATTTTGCAGAACGAGGAACTTTGGACGTTTCTGCATTTAACGAAGTTTTATCTTCTATTCCGGACGATGATAAACCGATTTTTTCTGTGGAAATGGCGCAGGAAATCTATCTTAACTATTTGTGCAGAAATCGTTTGGATGACAGCGCAACAATCGAAATAATATCCAAAAATTGTTCTGAAAAGCACATTTTTATAATAGCAACTAATTTTATTAACGAGCAGCAGCTTGAATTAATTGAAAATACAGAAAACAAGCTTATTTTCTCACTGGAAAAAAATATCAGCAGCCGAGTAAAAATCGATTACCGATTTATTTGTTCTGCAAGAGATTTTGATTCTGATACTGCAACGCAAAGAATTGTAACGTCAAATATATCTGATGCAGCAGCAAACGATTTTGTTGTTGATTTTTCATCGTGTATGCCGGACAGCGTTGAAATTGCAGACAATGAGCTGCTGCTGTGCATAAAGCTGCTTCAGCGTGCCGACTGCAAAAAAATAACCGTAATCGGAAAAAGAGATTATAACTACTCGGCTGCAGATTGCGTTAATAACGGTTTGAAATATCATCAACTGACGAAAGATATTGCTGATACACGTTCTAAGTTATTATATTCACAGCTTGATAATATTGAAAATATTTTTTTTATTTAACAAATTAAGGAGACGAAAAGAATGAAATATGATTATCTAATTGTAGGTTCAGGTTTATTTGGAAGTATTTTTGCATACGAAGCAAAAAAAAGAGGCAAAAAAGTTCTTATAATAGATAAGCGTCCTCATATTGCCGGAAATATTTACACTGAAAAAGTAGAAGATATTAATGTGCACAAATACGGAGCGCACATTTTCCATACATCAAATAAATCTGTATGGGAATACATCAATCAATTTGCAGAGTTCAATAATTACATAAACAGCCCGATAGCAATCTACAAAAACGAATTATACAATCTGCCTTTTAACATGAATACATTCAGCAAAATGTGGAATATCAGAACACCGCAGGAAGCAAAAGATGAAATAGCAAAGCAAATAGCCGATTTGAATATAACATCGCCTAAAAATTTAGAAGAACAGGCTTTGTCACTTGTCGGCAAGGATGTATACGAAAAACTGATTAAAGGATATACAGAAAAGCAATGGGGACGAAGCTGCTGCGACCTTCCTGCTTTTATAATCAAGCGCCTTCCGCTGCGTTTTACTTATGACAACAATTATTTTAATGCACGCTATCAAGGAATTCCAATCGGCGGCTACACTTCAATTATAGAAAAAATGCTTAACGGAATAGAAACACATTTGAATACAGATTATTTTGACTTAATAAAGCAAAATCCCGGTATTGCAGAAAAAACCGTTTTTACTGGAAGCATAGATGAATTTTATAATTACAAATTTGGTCATCTACAGTACCGTACAGTAAATTTTGAAACTGAAATACTGGATATGGAAAATTATCAGGGAAATGCGGTTGTTAATTATACAGAACGTGAAATTCCGTACACACGTATTATAGAACACAAACATTTTGAGTTTGGAACACAATCAAAAACTGTAATTTCAAAAGAATATTCTATGGAATGGAAGCCGGGAATAGAACCGTATTATCCTGTAAATGATGATGCAAATAATGCACTTTTTGAAAAATATAACGCACTTGCCCAATCTGATAAAAATGTCATCTTCGGAGGAAGATTGGGAAATTACAAGTATTACGATATGGATAAAGTAATTGAAGCTGCACTGAAAACAGTTTCTGAAGAGCTTGACAACTAATAATCAGCAAATTAGGAATTAGGATGTGATTATAACTCGCAGTTCCTAATTCCTAAACTCTCACTTTCTACGCTTCAAACTTCGTAGCTATATTCATTTGTTCAAAAACACAAGCCCAGCCAAACATAGAACAATACCGATAACTTTGTTTACGCTTATTGATTCATGATAAAGTAATGCACCTACTATAAGCAAAGCAATTGAAAGAAATGAACTTTGGACAATAGAAACCATACTTACCTGCCAACCGTTTTTATAGGCATAAATAAAACCTATTTCCAGCCCGACAACCGAAATTCCAAGAAAAATCGGAGCCCAATTGTTTTTTGCATATTCATGCAGCAAATTCCCACCTTTGTTAGTTATAAAAAACATCACAGCAGAACAAATTGTTCCAACCAGATATGTGATTGTCATAGAAGCCATTGCATCCATATCTTTCGGAACTTCCTTAGCACAAATTTGATAAATGATATTTGAAAAAACAATTAACGCAATAGGCCAAATCATTGACATATATTAAATTCTCCTAAATAAAAAAGGCAGCCAGACTTAGCCTGCTGCTGGTAGGTACTACCCATACGGTTACTATATAACTCAACGCAAATTATGTCAAATTCCAATTTTGAACTTTACAGTTATAGTCTGTCTTTTTATTCACAATGTTCATTATCAGCATTGAATAATTTCTTTGCCATTTGGATGGCAAGTTTTTTCACAGTGACCAGACCTGTATCCTATTTCAGTATCAAGGTCTGGTCACTTTTGCGGACTATTCGACAATAGCAATAAAATAGAAATTAAATTAACGCTTTCTCTCTACATGTATCTATAATAATACAATATTAAGCTATAAAAAAAGCTGAAGTACAATTAAATATACTTTCAGCCATTAACACATCAGATGATTATTCTTTAATAAAAGTAAAACCTTTGGTCACTTTTGCGGACAATAAAAACAGAAATTAAATTAACGTTTTCTCTCTATATGTATCTATAATAATACAATATTAAGTTATAAAAAAAGCTGAAAGTACAATTAAATATACTTTCAGCCATTAACACATCAGAAGATTATTCTTTAATAAAAGTAAAACCTTCTCCTTCTGCTTTTATTCTTACCGTTTGATTTTCTTCAAAATCACCGCGAATCAACAATCGAGCAATTTCATTTTCTATATAATTTTGAATTGCACGTTTTACCGGTCTTGCACCGAACTGTGGGTCATAACCGATTTCCACCAGTTTATTAAGAACTTCATCATCATAAGCAAGTTTGATATTTCGTTGCTTCATTCTTTCTGCAAGCTGTTTCAGCTGAATTTCGATAATTTCCTTAACATTTTCACGGGAAAGCTTATGGAATATAATCATTTCGTCTACTCGGTTTAAGAATTCAGGTCTGAAAAAATTTCCCATTGCTTGGAAAACCTGTTCTTTTAAACTATCGTAATCATTTGATTCCTGAATAAGCTTTGCTCCAATGTTGCTTGTCATTATAATTATACAGTTCTTAAAGTTTATAACTCGCCCTTGACTGTCGGTCAATCTGCCGTCATCAAGAAGTTGCAGCAGCAAATTGAAAACATCCGGATGAGCCTTTTCTATTTCATCAAACAATATTACACTGTACGGTCTGCGACGTACTGCTTCTGTAAG
>JBNMHA010000080.1:0-10348 GCA_050872545.1 Spirochaetales bacterium
AACTATTGCTATTTTAGATGTTTTGTGGATTTGGAATGATTTCCTACTGCCGCTTATCATACTTACAAAAAAAGTTGTAACTGTTCAGTTGGCGCAATATTACACACGAGGAGCATATTCCAGAGATTTTGGAATGGAACTGGCATCTTTAGTTCTTGCAGTTTTCCCTGTTATAATATTCTATATATTCATGCAACGTTACATTATCAAAGGCGTAATCGCCGGAGCAGTAAAAGGATAACTGCGAAAGTTAGTTATGAATAAAACAAAAAAACTCGCTGATTTGTCATTCTACAATCAGCGAGTTTTTTTGTTATTGTCAAGAATTCAACTGTTATTTTTAAACTTATCAGCCTCTTTTTTTTATCAGAAATACCGTTACATCATCGGCAAAGTTACCATTATATCTGGCTCTGTCGCCTTTCTCGGTAAAACTACGCAATTCGGCAAAAATATTTTCCTTTACTTCAGACAGCGGCAGGTTTGCATATTTTTTCAGTAGCTCTTTTACTCTCGGAATATCAAATTGTTCATTGTTTTCATTTTTTGCTTCTATCAAACCGTCAGTATACAAAAGCAAAATATCATTCGGATGCAACTCAAACGAACAAAATGATGGTGTAGCATCAATATCTTCAATTATTCCCAAAAACAAAGTGTTTCCGGTAAGCTGCTTAATTTCTTCTACTTCTCCGGTTGCAGCACGGTAAATCAGCGGCGATTCATGCGCCCCGGCTCCATAAAACGTTCCGTCATGCTCAAAGAAATAGTTCATAGTTATGAAAGAATCTGAATTATTCCTTTGCTTGTTTAACAGATAAACTGTTTTATTCACATATTGATACATCTCAATAGGTAGCTTATTGTTTTTGTTGAGGCTTTCAAAAAGGTAAATACCGTAATTGAATGCAGATTGGGCAATCAAAGCGATAATACCGGCTTCAAGTCCATGTCCGGAAACATCGCCGATAGAAAACCAGTTTCCTTTGCTGCAATGCCTAAAATCATAATTATCACCGCCGACTTCTGTTGCTGTAATAAGTTGATGAGACAATTCATATCCGGTTATGTGTTCCTCGTGCATAGGAAGCATAGAACTTTGAATCTTTGAAGCTGCTTGAAATTCCGATTCCAAACGTGTAATCTCTTTAGTTTTATTCAGTAAATCGGCAATTGAAACAGCTAATCTATTATAAGTCTGTGCCAAAATGTCCTTATCCGACTTTTCTTCAATTATAAAGTCATAATTTCCCTCTATAATTTCATTGGCACCTTTTGCAAGGTTCTGCAAATAATTTGAAATATCATAAAACGCATTTCCGATAACGTCGTTTTGTGAAACTGGAGTAATATTTTCGGTTGTATCTCCAATGGAAAGTTTTTTTGCAATTTTAGCTATTTGATTATAATGATTTATAAGAGCATCTACACTGTATTGCAATTGTTCTACTTCATTCAAAAACTTAATGTTATCAGCTGATTCCTGACTTTCAAGACTTTTCCCTACAAAATTTATGAGCATCTGCGATGATTCCATTAGCGGAGAAGATATTGAATTACTGATTTTTTTAGTAAGCAAAAGCCCTATGATAACCTGAAGTATTACAAGAATCGCAACAGAAACCGAACACAAAACAGTAATTATTTTCAGCAGCGAATTCATATCTTCGGCTATGCTTTCAAGTTTTTTGGAAAAACTGTCTGTATATGTGTACATCAAATTTACTTGGTCTAAAAGTTCCACGCCCTGTTGAGTAAGTTTATCCCACTTTCCGTTATTGCGCATTTTATAATTGTAGATTAACTCACGCAGATTAAGATTTTGTAGATAGTTATTTGAAGCTGTTTGGAAATACTTCTGGTTTGCTTCTGTTTCCATCTTTAAAAAACTGTTGCTTTTAGTAAAAACTTCCAGTTTTCCCATTATAGATTCAAGCTTTTCGTCGTTAATCATTTTCCAAGATTGTGACGCAAGTTGAATTTCTTTTCTAAACTCTTTAGGATACAGAATTGAGTTTGTTCGCTTTTGCAGTACCGAAAATTTGTCCGTTGTTTGCTTAATGCTTTCTTTGGTTGTTTTAAAAGGTTTACCTTTCAGCCATCGTGTAACGCTAAGCTGAATATTGCGGTCTGCATTTTCCCAATTTACACGTATTTCGCTGATAATATCTTTTGTTTTTGAATATGAAAACCTCAGCGTAAATGAAAAAATTATTAATAAAGCCGCACAAAATGAAAGGGCAATTACCGATAAGTGGCTTTTATAAAGTAAATTTTTTATAGATTTCTGCATGGAAAATCCTTTGATATTTTGTTTCATTGAAATAATCATTAAAACAAGAATTAATTAAATTAAGTAATCGTGAATGATACTATAAAATATCTTATTTACCATAAATTAGTGTAAAAGACTTCAAAAATACAAAAATTGACATTTTCTACCTTTCGTGGTATTAGCATTTTTCTGTCTTAAAACAACAACTTTTCTATATAGCATAAATGTCGAATTTTTAGTTTTTATGCCATTACTGTTTTTGAAAAAAGCTCGGCTTATAAAATTTTTTAATAGTTTGTGTTAAGTCAAGAATGGCACAAATTATTATATGCAATGACATATATTAAAAAAATTCAGCGTTTATAGATATATTTAAACATAAGACTATTTTTCACTATCAAAATCAGTAATTTTCATACGTTATGATGTATAAATTTACACGGGAAATTATTTGAAAGGGTAAGGCACATGGCAAATGAATCAAATCATAATTATACTGAAGATAAAATAAAAACGTTGAGTCCGCTGGAACATATTCGTGCAAGAAGCGGAATGTACATCGGAAGGTTAGGTGACGGAGCACAATATGATGACGGCGTTTATATTCTTTTGAAGGAAGTTATTGATAATTCCATAGATGAATATATTATGGGATTCGGTGATAAAATCGAAATATGTCTTAATGATAAACTTGCAAGCGTGCGTGACTATGGACGAGGAATCCCTTTAGGTAAACTGGAAGATTGTGTGTCTATAATTAATACGGGCGGAAAATTCAATGATGATGTATTTCAATTTTCCGTAGGTTTAAACGGTGTCGGAACAAAAGCTGTAAACGCTTTGTCGTCGCATTTTTTGGTTCGCTCGTATCGTGAAGGAAAATACAAGGAAATTGTATTCTCCAAAGGCAAAAAAATATCAGAAAAAAGCGGTAGTGCGGCAAAAGAACACGACGGAACATACACGGAATTTATTCCCGACGATGAAATTTTCGGCAATTACCAATTCAACGGAGATTTTATAACCGAAAGAGTAAGAAATTATTCGTATCTTAACAGAAACCTAAGATTGTATTTTAATGGAGAAGAGTTTTTCAGCAGCAACGGGTTAAAAGATTTGCTCGAAACAGAAGTTGCTGATGAAGCTTTATATCCAATTATTCATTACATTGATGACAAATTGGAATACGCTTTCTGCCACATTCCAGAAATTGGCGAGAATTATTTTTCATTTGTAAACGGACAGCACACAAATGACGGCGGAACTCATCAGGCTGCGTTTAGGGAAGCAATTTTAAAAGGAATAAATGAATTTTCCGGCAAAAATTTTAACGGTTCCGATGTAAGAGAAGGTTTTGTAGGCGCAATTGCGATAAAGCTGAAAAATCCAATCTTTGAATCTCAAACAAAAAATAAATTAGGAAATACAGATATTAAAAGTGACTTAATTGCAAAAATTAAGGAATCACTTGTTTTGTATCTGAACAGGAACAAAGAAATTGCGGATAAAATTCTGGAACGTGTAAAATATAATGAAATGATACGAAGTGAGTTTCAAAAAGTTCAAAAAGAGGCAAGAGAGAAATCAAAAAAGGTTGCGCTTAACATTCCTAAATTGAAAGACTGCAAAATTCACTTTAACGATGACAATCCTAAATATGCGGCGGAAAAAGAAAACACGATGATTTTCATTACCGAAGGAGATTCGGCTTCCGGAAGTATTGGTCCAAGCAGAAATGTTATGACACAAGCAATTTTTTCTTTACGCGGAAAACCTCTTAACACGTATGGTCACACAAAATCTACAATTTATAAAAATGAAGAAATTTATAACCTAATGAAAGCTTTGGGCATTGAAAACGGAATAGAAGGACTGCGTTATAATAAAGTTGTAATAGCAACCGATGCCGATGTGGATGGTTTTCATATACGAAATTTAGTTATGACTTTTTTCCTTGTTTTGTTTGAACAAGTCCCTTTAAAGGGACATTTATACATATTAGAAACGCCTTTGTTCAGAGTGCGAAACAAGCAACAAACATTGTACTGTTATTCCGAAGAGGAAAAAGAAAAGGCAATGAAAAAGATTAAGAATCACGAGATTACACGATTTAAAGGGCTTGGAGAAATTTCGCCTAAAGAGTTTGGGCAGTTTATTGGCAAAGACATTAAACTGACTAAAGTTACTGTTGAACATCTGAATGAAATAAAAAAGTCGCTTGGTTTTTACATGGGGAATAATACTCCGGAAAGAAAAGATTATATTATGGAAAATTTAATATAGGAGACGCAGCAGAATGAATAATTTAAATGAGTTGTTTGATCGAAATTTTATAGAATATGCGTCTTATGTTATTAAAGACCGTGCGATTCCGGATGCTGCCGACGGATTAAAGCCGGTTCAGCGTCGTATATTTCATGCAATGTACGAAAAAGATGACGGACGATTTAATAAAGTCGCCAATGTTGCCGGCAACACAATGCAGTATCATCCGCACGGAGATGCATCAATTGTTGATGCTTTGGTCGTATTGGCAAACAAAGAATACTTTATCGACAAGCAGGGAAATTTCGGAAACATTTTAACCGGTGACAGAGCTTCTGCCGCACGTTACATTGAATGCCGATTAAATGGATTGGCAAAGGAAGTTTTGTTTAATCCCAGCGTTACCGAATACATGGATAATTATGACGGAAGGCACAAAGAGCCGATTACTCTGCCTGCTAAACTTCCTGTTCTGCTGCTGCTTGGTGCAGAGGGAATTGCCGTAGGAATGTCTACTAAAATTCTTCCGCATAATTTTGGTGAAATTTTGGCGGCGGAAATAGCATTACTAAAAGGTGAAAACATCGCTTTGTATCCGGATTTTCAGCAAGGCGGAATAATGGATGTGTCGGATTATCGTGACGGATTGGGGAAAGTACGAATCCGCGCACGTATAGAAAAAAAAGACGACAAAACCGTTTTGATTAAAGAAATTCCTTACGGAACAACAACAGAATCAATAATAAATTCAATAGAAGCGGCTTCACGCAAGAACCAGATAAAAATCAGCTCAATTAACGACTTCACAACCGAAAAGGTTGAAATCGAAGTAAAAAGTGCGCGCGGTGAAAATGCGGACAATTTACTTAAAGGCTTATATGCTTTTACAGACTGTGAACTCGTAATAAATACAAGCATGATTGCCATTGTAAATAACAAGCCGAAACTTATGACAGTAACCGAGTTGCTGAAATACAATTCTCAGCGGCTTTTAGAAATATTGGATAAAGAACTGCACCATAAAGAAGCAACTTTGTCCGAACAGTTGCAACAGTTGACGCTTGAACAAATTTTCATTGAAAACCGAATCTATAAAGAAATTGAGGAACTGGAAGAATATCCGCTGATTTTGCAGACTGTGGAAAAATCAATGAATCGTTTTAAAGATTTGTTTATCAGAGAACTCACAAACGATGACATTGAACGACTGCTGGAAATAAAAATTAAAAGAATTTCCCGCTATGATATGAACAAAAACAGAAAAACAATTGATGATATTGTCAAAGCTTTGGAAAAAGTCCGCTATAACATTGCACACTTGAAACCTTATGCGATCGGTTATCTGAAAGAAATTGACAAAAAATACAGTCCGGATTTTCCACGAAAAACTGAAATTTCCGCAATAAAAGTAGTTGATACATCAGAAATAAAATTGCCGGAATCAAAAGTTTACTTTAACCTTGAAACAGGTTTTGCCGGAACTGATGTAAAAAGCGAAAATCCGCCGCTGCTTTTAAAGCCAAAGGATAAAATCATCGTATTTAATAAACGCGGAACTTTTAAAGTTATACCGATAGAGGGAAAAACTTTTATTGACACAGATGTTCTTTATATAAATGTTTTTGATGCGGAAAGAACTTATACGCTGATTTACACAGATCTTGATAAAAATATAACGTTCATTAAGCGGTTTAAAATCAATTCATTCATGCAGAACAAAGAATATTCTTTCGTTAAGGCAGAAAATGCAAAAATTAATTACTTCTCTGTTTTACCGGAAGAACGACTGAAATTTTATTTTGTGAAGAAACCTAAGCAAAAAATTAACGAAGAAGTAGTTGATACAAAAATTCTTGATGTAAAAAGCTACAGTTCGCTCGGTGTAAGAGTCGGAGCAGGCAAAGAAGTAGAAAAAATTGTTCGCTTGGAAAAAAAGGAAATATCCAAGTCACAAAACAATTCATAATGCAATAACAAATCAAAGTGACTGTATATTTTTCTTTTTGTACGGTCACTTTTGTTTATCGCTTTCAAGTTCGATAATAGTAAAATGCAGCGATTTATCATCCTTACGACATTACTTTTTACATTCAATCTTTTTTCACAGGAAAGCTTTATTTTTGAACAATACAACACACCGTTTGTGTTTGATCTCGAATTTCAATGTTACGGAAAAAAAGTTCTTCTTACTTGGAAAAATCCCGACAATTTTCACGACAATCTGATTATCTATCGCAGCAGAAGTTACATTTCAAACTTACAGAATGCAGAAAGAATTGCACGACTAACGAATGGTGAAAATAAGTTTATTGATAATGTTGAATCAGGAAATTATTATTACGCTGTTCTGATAGAAGACAAACATGAAAGCAATAAAATTTATATGCTGTTTATTCCATATAGAAACATCACTGCAAAACCAGTCATTTTGACTGAAGAGAATAACATAAAACTGACTTCAATAAAGGCATATACAGACCGCAATATTAATATTAATTGGGATTTCACGACATTTGACAAAGATGCAACTGATAAATTGGCTTACATTTTCCGCAGTACTGTTCCGATTGAAAATGAAGAAGCTTTTGAAAACGCCGTATTTGCATTAAAAACAAATTTGCATGACAGAAATGCAGTCGATTCGGCAAACGAAAATATTCCATACTATTATTATATCTGGATAGAGGGAAGTATCCCGGTTTTTCTTCCGGATGTAACTTATACGACAAAAGCTTGCTGCGCCGATACCGAAAGAAAATTTTTGCAGCAGAAAGAAGAACTGAAATTTACTCCGCTGCCGCTTTTAGTATTCCGCCGAGATCCGCTTACCGGGAATAAATTAAATAGAAGTGAACTTGAAAATATTCAAAATAGAGATAATAAGCTGACTGATTTCACAAAAGGCTTGCATAAAAAATGGTCTTCCAATCAGAAAAAAATTGATACAGAATACCGTAAAAATTGCAATGAGCAGCTTTCTTTTACTTTCTTAAAAGATGAAGAAATCTACACTCCGCCTTTTTATAAAGATAAATACGAAAATATACAAAAACTTCTACGCAGCAAAGATTACAAAACAGCCGAAAAGGAACTGGAAAGTTTATTATCAGCTGGACTGCCGAAGCAATTTTATGAACGCATAAATTATTACTTAGGAATGATAAATTATTGCTTAGGCGATTTTTACAACAGTTATTTATATCTAAACAGTACATCGGCAGACATCAACAAAATCGCACTTCCTTATCTTCAGTCTTTATCTTATAAAATTTATGACACATTAAAATAATACTAACTTTTACTTTTCAAAAGATAAAAATATGGTTATAAAAATCCTCATATTCTGCTGATTTTAATGTATGGGGCAAAAATATGATGTTACTGTTAGCACTGTTAATAATAATTGGAACATTTTCTACTAAAATCGCTACAAAATCAGGAATTCCGGCACTGTTGATATTTCTTTCAATAGGTGTGATTTTTGGCAGCGATTTCCTAAATTTAATTAACTTTGATAATGCAAAATTAGCAGGACAAATCGCAAACATAGCATTGATATTTGTACTTTTTGAAAGTGGTTTTCAAACGAAGCAAGAAGAACTGCACGCTTACTGCGGTCCGTCAATGACGCTCGCTACTTTGGGTATCGCTGTAACTGCCGGAGTACTTGGCGGTCTTATTTACCTTATAATGCGTCCCGGCAACATTTTTTATTCATTGATGATAGGCACAATTATTTCATCTACAGATGCTTCTGCGGTGATGATGATATTCAGAAAAAATTCAATAAAAAGACGTGTTTCATCTACATTGGAAGTAGAATCAGCCGCTAATGACCCAGCCGCAATCTTGCTTACCATGTTGATGATTCAACTAGTTTCTGGTCAAGCAGGCAGCAATATAGGCATTTTTTTACTTAGATTGACTTGGCAGTTGCTCGGTGGTTTGCTGGTAGGTTTCATTTTTGGAAAAGTTGCCTGTATTTTATTTGATAATTTAAAATCGGAAAACAGAGGTTACTACTATGTCCTGATAATTGGAGTTTCAATTTTTATTTATTCATTGGCAGAATTGATAATGGCTAACGGTGTTATAGCAGTATTTTTTGCCGGTTACAAAATAGGAAACTCTCAATTTACTTACAAACGCGGAATCAGTTCTTTTCTTGAGGGCATTTCAACACTTTCTAATATGACAATATTCCTTATGCTTGGACTATTAGTTTCGCCAAAAGAACTGCAACATGTGTGGAAAGAGGGGATATTAGTTGCCATTCTGATGATGTTTATAGCTCGTCCCGTTACGGTATTTTTATGTACGGCACCATTTAAATTTCAGTTTAAAGAAAAACTTCTTCTTTCTTGGGGGGGAATAAAAGGAGCTGTTCCTATTGTACTTTCAACATACCCGATGATTTACGGTTTAGACCAATCTCGACGAGTTTTTAACATAGTTTTCTTTGCCGTTGTGCTTTCGTGTGTTTTGCAGGGAACTACTATTACAGTATTTGCAAAATGGTTGAAACTTCTTGTTCCGCCAGTTCCACACTCTCCGTATTCATTGGAATTATTGACAACCAGTCAAACTGATGTGGATATGTTTGAATTATCAATAGAAAAAAACGCAGCCTGCTGTAACAAGAAAATCATGGATTTGCACCTTCCGGATGAAGTTCTTATAACCTCAATTGTAAGAAATGATAAACTTATCTCACCTAAGGGAAATACAGAAATTCAAGATGATGATATTCTTTTCATATTGGCACCAGTTGCAAAAATAAAAGTAATTTCGCACTTATTAACCGGAAAATAGTAATTAATTGTTTTTGTTAATGTGAAGTGTATCCTTGAAGGTTGGAAACGGCTTTTGGGATACATTTTTTTGTTTCACAAGGGGACAGACCCTAATTCCGGAATGGGATTAGGGTCTGTCCCTTAGTGTTTAACGCGTCATTCTCGTGCTTAACATAGGAATCTGCACTGCATCTGTTGTTGCTGGTGTCAGACTTATATACTGAAATAGCATATAAAACAATCTCTTAGCTTGCTTTAGTATCTGTTTGGTTTTATTTATTCTAAACTAGAATTAGGGTCTGACACCGTATATCCGCAAAACCAACATTTATTCCAAACTTAACAGACATGCATGAATAATAATTATAAATAATCAGCGTATTTTTTTATAAAAAGAGTTTTATTTCGGAAAAGTAAGTCGTAGATAACAGAAATAGGAAGCTACAAGCGGCATTTTGAAATAAATTTGCAGACAGTTCACCAGCTTCTACTTAATGAATAAGCAGAATTTTAAGCATTTTACAAGAAAAGCTAGGCATAAAAATACCGCAATTGAATAAAATTAGTAATTCAATTGTGCTTAACTTCGGCTAAGTCACTTTTATCAGGTCAAGGTCTGTCCCTGTTAATCCAGCAAGTAATTTCCCTCGTCAATATCTTCCCAAACCTCATAAAATGGGTAATCTTCGGCACGTTTCGCAAGCCCGGCGCGGACAGGATTTTCCTCGATATACACAAAAATGCGCACCAAATCGACAAGATTCTCGATAATTCTGCTAAAAAATCTGTCCTTCCAAGCACTGCCCTCAAGATTGTAAGTCCGATTCACCCACTGCGTAAACCGCTGTTTGATGTACTTCATAATCTCGGAGAGATTCTCTCCGGCGGCAGGCTGAATCTCCAAGTGGAAATGTGTGTCCAAAATGCAGATGTTTTTTACTTTAAATTTAAACTTTTTCGCAGCAGCATGAATCATCACCAGAAGCATCGCCTTGATTACCGGGTTTATCTTGAG
>JBNMHA010000081.1:0-10254 GCA_050872545.1 Spirochaetales bacterium
AACCGTTAGGCTTAGGCACTTTAAATTAAAATTTAGTCCTGCCACCGACTTGCTCGGCAAATTGCCAGTTGAACTAGCGTAAGCCTACATACTTTGAACAAAATTGTGCTTCGCCATCTGCGCACCAAGCCACATTGAAAATGAAGTTTAACTAAAAAATTGTAACTCTTAAAGGATTAACTGTTTTTCCCCATTGACGAACTTCATAATGCAGGTGGGTACCGGTTGAACGTCCTGTATTACCCATTTTACCGATGACTGCGCCACTGTTTACCCAAGAACCGTCTTTTACTTGAATTTTATCCAAGTGCCCATACAAAGTAACGTATCCGCCCGGATGTTTGATTCTTATCATATTACCGTAAACCCAAGACCAACCGCAATAAATAACTGTTCCGGCAGCAGCAGAGTAAATATTTCCACCATTTCTGTTTGCAATATCAACTCCATGATGAAAATTGCTTACACCAGTCCAAGGGTCTTTTCTGTAGCCATACATTGACGTGAATCTTCCGTAAGCCGGACGGCGAAAATACTCACCTAAAAGCATTGAACGAGTGAGAGAATCGAATTTTACACCGGGAACAAAGAGTTTCATTGCTTCAGGATTATCATTTGAAAGGTTATTGATTTTGCAAAGCTCTTCCTTTTCAAAATTATACTTCTGTGCAACTTCTTCTAGCTCTTTTTTGTCTTTTATATTTACAAGTATTCCATCTTGGTTAGGAAGTTGAATTTTTAAGCCAGCACGTACTACAGAAGCGCATGAAATATCATTGATATTTACAAGAGTTACTTCATCCATGCCAAAGCGTCTCGCAATCGAATGAATTGATTCACCTGATTTTATATAATAATCGAAGTAAGTTACCGGCGCAGTTGTTGAATCCGGTTTGTAAGCACCTCCGAGTCCGCTATCTTTGTAACGCGAAGAGTACTCAAGAGTTTTCTTTAATGTTCTTTTAGATAAAAGTAGGTCAGAAGAAGCATTCTTAGACATTGAAAACAATGCCACGGCAAAACCGCAGAATACAATTCCAAGTATTGATATTAAAAAATATTCCCATTTTTCTATAACTGCAGATTCTTTTTTATCTAATATTTTTTGTTCTTTATGTTGCACTCTATTTCTCCACTAAAAAGCTTAAAGGATTTTCCCGCTTATTATTTTTTAGTACTTCAAAATGCAAATGCGGACCAGTGCTTCTTCCGGTAGTTCCGACTGCACCTATAACGTTTCCCTGCTTTACATTTTCTCCCTTTTCTACATTAATCTTATTTAAATGTCCATACATTGTTACAACATTATTCTCATGTTTTATTAAGATAAAATTACCATAAACATTCGACCAGCCGGTAAATGCAACAGTTCCGTCATACGGAGCTTTCACAGGTGTATTTATTGCGCCTCTTATATCCAATCCTGTATGAAAATCTTTTACTCCAGTAATAGGATCGCTTCTTAGTCCGTAAGAAGAAGTAATCGCACCTTTTATCGGCCAAGAAAAAATACTTGATGTCGTAATACTTTTTCCCACTGTATTGCTTGTTTTTACTGTATTTCGCACAGCAGGAGCCGCTTGCTTAGGCTTTATCTGATAAAACTTTTCACGTTCATATTTTGTCATTCCGGAATCAGGAATAAATAATTTCATTCCGGCTTTTATATTTATATCGGATAAATTGTTACAATCTACAATTTTTTTCCAAGATACACCGTATCGTTCTGAAATTTTGTAAATAGAATCATTCGCTTTCACCTGAATCAATCTACCGTCTTGATTTGGAATTGTTACAATATCACCGGTTTTTAAGTCGGACGGACGTTTCAATCCATTTACAAGAATTATTGTATCTGCACTTAATCCGTATCTGGAAGCTAATTTTTTTATTGATTCGTTATTTAAAACACGTTGTTTAGTAAATGAAATAGGGCGTGTTATTTTATTTTCAAGGTTTTGTTTATCCGCATTATCTCTTTTTTCATCTTTGTATAATGTTGCTAAATCTTCCAAAAGCGAATTATTTGAATCTGTATCGTAAGGAATCGCAAAATTATCAGAAGCCTCTCTCGGTTCTGCAATTGCAGCTTTTGATATTGAAATAGTTATGAAAAATAACAATCCGGCAAAAAACAATATTATTGTTCCGTAATATGCATACGCAGAAACGAATGATTTTTTTGCATTTGAGTTATTATTGAAATTATTTTTTTTATGCCGTTTATTGCTTTTTTTCTTTGCAGGAAATTTCGTTTGGAGCGGATATTCCCAGCATATATTTGAATAAACATTATTGCTTTTATACATAACCAACATTCCTCGTCACTGTTTGGGATGTGGTTTATTTTTCGTCAATGAAAAGTTAAAAATTGAATTCAGCAAATTATAATTTACTGCAAATGCTCATTCAATTCACCGGCAAGAAAGAATTCTTCACTGTCATTTGTTGTTATTATATTCATCGCTTTCAGAAGAAGCAGTGCTTTCTCTACAGAATCATTAAAATCGGTATTCCTAAAAGTCAGCCAAAATCCTGCAGAAAGCGGACGATTTAAATATTCGCAGAAAACAGGCAGTATTTGTTCCATAGTTTTGCCGGGATTCTTCTTCAAATAAAGTTCTATCAGCGGACAAATTGTATTTACTAATAAAAGCTGCGGATTTCTATCAAATCTTTCAATTTTTCTGTATAACATTGCAAAAACTTTATCTAAGTCCTCAAATGGGCTTCCGTGTCCGGGAAAAACTTTTATGTAATTTTTAACTGCCAATTTTTCATAAGAATTTTTTAGTTGCTGCAAGCTGATCGGTAGATCATTGTAATAATCTACCTGCGGAACCACATTTTGATAAAGTGTATCACCTGAAAATAAAATGTTGTCTTCAAATTCTATAGACACGGAATCAGTTGTATGACCCGGAGTTTCTATAAATTTAAAAATTTTATTTCCCAAATTAAGCTGTTCTTTATCTGTTACTTCTATGTGAATAGGGTAGTATTCCGCTGCATCTTCAATGTCTTCATAGAGAGCATATTGCTTTTTCTTTTTTATGTAAGGCTGTGTTTTTATACTACTTATAATTTTTGCATCAGAAAAATAATTCAAAAATTCAACATTTCCGCCAACATGGTCGGGATGGGAATGAGTGTTTATTATGTACTTAACATCATTTTTCGCAATGCCAAATTCTTTTAAATGATTCAAATTTTCAGCTACTTGGTGCGGATGACCGGTGTCAATAATAATTCCGTCTTTTTGATTTATAAAGTAAATATTGCTGCTTTTATTTCCCTGCAATAAAAAAATTCCACTGCCGCAGTCCTTCAACATTAACACCTCTTAAAAAATTAATTTAAGCAGTTATAAAGGCTGCCATAAACTCCAATACCATTGGAGAAAAAGTTCCAGATTCTTATCGAAAAAGTTATGAACTAATAACGCAGCTTCTTTTCCTATATAACGATAATGCCAAGGTTCATAACTATAACCTGTAAAATATTCCATTCCCTTAGGAAATGACATGATGAAACCGTATTTATAAGCATTATTCGCAAGCCATTTTCCTTCGGGATATTTCTCAAACGCTTCATCTAATAAATTAAAATCTATCGCAGTTCCAAGTTGGTGCTGTGATGTTCCCGGACGGGCACTGATTCGCTGTGCTTCTGTCAAGCCGAATTCTTTTACCCAGTGCATAAAAACGTTCTGCTGTGTGTTGTATGACCTGAATGCAGATATTACCTGCAAGTTGCAATTTTCATCTTTTGCGGCATTTGTCATTTCGATAAGCGCATTTAAAGTATTTCTGCGAATTTTTATGCCTTGCTTAGGCGACAAACCTTTTCCGTCAAGGCATTCCATATCTTCGGGAACATATTTTTCACTTAAACTATGTTTTTTATTAGGCAGCAAAAGAAGCTGCGGATCTGCAAAACATTTTTCTAATAAGCTGAAAAATTCTTCCTTGTTTTTATTGGTAATTTTGCATTCACTTGGAATTATCTGCAATATCAGCCGTTTAAAGAAATCACTATCGTCATCTTTTTTAAACAGTTCTTTCAATATATCACTTTTGAATAAAGATATAAAATAATCAGAATTAAGCTTTTCAAAAAGTTCAAACGGAACAGTTATCACAGGAATGCCATATTGTTTTTCCAGCCATAATGACAATGTTCCGTCAATCTGAACTTCCGGATAAATATTTTTGATTCCGTTTTTTTTCAGTTGTAAAATACAATTTTGAATCAGCGGCGAGTAATTTCCGACATAAATATTTTCAATATTCTTTCTGATAAGAAAAACAATTGTCTTATCATTTGGAAAAGATGAAGTATTTTCCTGAAAAAAAGTAATTAAGCTGCCGGCTTTTTCCGATGTTCCGGCTGAAGAACCGCAGTTTATTTTCTTTGTGTAATAAAAAACAGATTCGCTGTGATTTTCGGGGAAGTTACGCAGCCAACATTCATCGGATTTTTCATTCGGCAAAAAAATTGCGGTTATTTTACTGGTTTGCGTTAATTTTTCTGCATTATTCTCTGTCAAATTTTGAACTGATTTTTTTTCTTCATCATCAAAATCATCTGCAAATAAAAAGATTAAGTTATTTTTCCCTTTGCCGGAAACTGTAAAGTCAATATTATTATCATTCATTTTTTGAACATCTTCCGACTGCGCAAATAACATAAATGGAAATAATGATAATACAAACCAAACAATTAACTTTTTCATTTCAACTGATTAATTATTAAATAATTTTTATCCTGACACAGAGAAACGGAAAAATAACTGTTTCCGTTTTTCCAAAGCTCAATATTTTTTATATTTCCGTCAATCCAATAATCATTTTCCGAAGTAAGCCGAGTTCCGTTTTTATCCCAAAGCGCAACGCCGCTTCTGATAAAAAGATGATTGTATCCTATAGAAACAGTCATATCTTCTTCTATTTTATAGTTAAAACCTGCTGCATAATAATCATCGATTACTTTTACATCTGAAACAAGCGATAAGTCGCAAACATTTACATTCATCGCAACAGATGATGTTTCATTTTCAATATCAAAAATGCCAAATCTTTCATAAGACGAACAATATAATCTATTACCAAAAATATTCATGCTAGCAGGGTAGCGGCTACCTATAACATCATTAACAACGCTTTCCTTTTTTTGGAAAGAGATAGTTTTCTTAGTCAAATCATAGTTATAAACATGAACACCGAAATTATTTTCTCTTGAAGATAAATATACGTTGCCATTGTATTCCTGTACTAAGTAAGGACTCATAGTTTCAGTGGTTTCGGCAGAGATGAAACTTTTTTCCTTATTTGTGTAATAATCATAATCTGGATCTACCTTTCCATCCTTTACCGGAATTATAAACAACCGCTTGCTTCCGCTGATAAAAAGAGACTTATTACTTGCATAAATTTGACGTGCTACATTTCCGGTATTTTTAGTCGCATCGATAGTTACATCTGTTGTCACATCATCGCTTACTCTGTAAGATGTCAAAGTGTCCAAAGGAAATGCATTTGATACTGTTTTGCTTGCAGTATCAAAGTTTAGAACATAATACATTCCGTCAATATCGCTATTATCGGAACAAGACACGTACACCACAATGTACAATGAAGAACCGTCCGGTGATAGTGAAAAACTTACCGGGTTAAGTGAATAATCTAACTTGGATAAATTAATCTTTGAAGGTCTGACAGCATTTGTCGGAAATTTTAAAGTAATTTTTTCGTTGTCGGACAATGCTTTTGAGGCTTTAGGCGAATTGTTTGATAATGTACCTGACTTTCCTTTGTTTTTTAAATCCTCATTAAACAATGATGAATAATCATTTAAATCAATGCAATAAAGGTGAGATTTCTTATCTAAAACATACAGCATGTTGTCATTTTTCTGAGTTTGAAACGGCAGCGACAATCCGGAAATTACATTATAAGGAGCTATATCAACTTCATCGTCTTTCGGCAAAGTATCACATGCAGAAAGAAAAAGCGAAAAAACAGCAATAAAAATAAATAAATAACTTGAACGCATTAAAAAACTCCACATAATCCAATACAAGACTGTATATTCAAAAATATCAGTGACTTATACCAGAAAAAATTTATTTTTCAAATAGAACGAAATGAAAAACAAAATAAATCCCTGAATTATGATTTATTTTGTTTTTCTTCTGTCGGAAGAATTCTTTTGAGAAGTTTTAAATATTTTACCATCATTGAATACATATCTACCATTGATGAAATAAAATCTTTTGTATTGGAGCCTTTTATACTTCTGATATTTGAAATCCTTTTGGGCGACTGCGATTTATAATCATTCAGAATTTCTTCCATTTTTCCAGCAAAGCTATGAACGCATGAAAAGCAATGGCGCAAATGCATATTAACAATAAGATTAATTTCAGCAGCAATCATTTTTATTTTTTTCTCTGTTACCGCATTTGCCGGAGTAGACATTAAACTTTCCAAAGTAGTCAGTGAATTTTCCGGATTAGTTGTAATTTCTTTTTCAGTTGTCAAATTTTCGCCTTTCAGTTCATTTACTCTGAAATATGCATCGGAAAAATCTCTTTGAAATTCTTTATCATTAAATAAACCGTTTACCAAGAAAATATTTATTTGCTCTCGATATGCTTCATCATAAATCTTTATGAAAGTTTTTGTTACGTTCAAAGCCTGCATACCACGTAGTTCTAAGTTGTGTTCATCCAAACGAACAATCAATTCATCGGTATAATCATGAATTCGTTCCAGTTGAGTATTTTTAAAAAGATTGGATATTTCATTTTGGATTGATTCATTATTGAAAATATTTAATGCTTCCTGCTTTGTTTTAGCAAACATGTTTCCTATTTCTTTTCTGTAGGAATCAAGAATTGTTACACGTTCTGCAACCACTTTTATTTTCAAATACGGATCACTGTCAATATATCTGATCATGCAAAGAATGATTTCCGCTGATAAATCATTTTGCAGCAATTTAAAAATTGTATTTATTGAACTTTTGATTTTTTCTGCCGTACTTTTAGCATTTTCATTACTATATCTACCTATTAATTTTTCAATGCTGTTATTAGAAATATCAGAAATCCGTTTTAATGCAGTAATTATGTAATAAAAATCTTTTAAATCATCACTTATTCTTACTGCATCACAATTTTTTAACATAGGAAGCTGGGGAATATTGGGATTAAAGCTTAAATCCATTTTGATAAATAAAGATTCAAAATCAAAAACTGCAAGGTGATACAACTGGTAAAAAAAATTATATTCAATTTCAACTTCAGGCATATTTTCGGAACTATAATTTTTTCTGAAATCAGCAAAATCGTGTTCTATTGATTCTAATGTTTTTTGAGGATTGCTTGATTCGCAAAGTCTTTTTGCAATTAAATTTTTTTCAAAATTATCTCTTTTCTTTCTTAATTCTTCCGGCAAAAAACTATCAACATAAAAATGCATAAACAATTTTCTTCGGTTTTCATCTTTATTGAACAAAGTTTTATCAAAGAAATCCTTCAGAGGCAAAGTTTGTTCGTACAATGAAAAAATTTTATTCGCAAAAGGCTGCTGCAAAATTTTATCTTTAGATAAATATCTGCATTTTTTTGCAGCAAGTTTTTTAAGAATTAACTTTAAGTCTTTGTTTTTTAAAGCATTTTCATTATTTTGGTTAAACAAGGCAAGAATGTAGTTAAATAAGTTGAACAAGATAAACCTCTTATGATTAAAATAATTATTTCATGTATCTTTTAAGATACTCATATTTTTATTGGTAAAAGTATCACTTATACGTATTTTGAGTTTAAAACACATTTAATTTGATTTTAAGACCATTTTTACTCCTTCTTTTCAATAGGGCACCTGCAATGCTCATTAGTAATCGAAAAGGAGAAAAAATATGGTTAATAATTTAATCGGAACTTTAAACAAAAAAGTTGAAATGTACAATTTATCGGAGCGACACAGAATCATAACTTCATGTCTGCCTACCATGTATGCTTTGTCGGTAAAAATCGCACGAAAAACAGGTTATCCGGGTGAAGATTTATTTCAGGAAAGTGTTTTGGGGCTTATGCGTGCATTGGAATTTTACGAAGGTAAAAACGGCGCTAAATTCAGTACGTATGCTTATTTCTGGGCAATGTCATTCATCTCAAATTACATCGATAGGGAAGAAAAAAATACCAATTTAGTTTGCCAGGAAAATAGAATGAAAGCTACAGATTCGCCGGAAAGCATATTACTGGAAAAAGAAATGAAAAATGCACTTAATCTGTCATTACAAACTTTAAAACCTATGCAGCTAAAAATTATAGGATTAAGGTTTTTTACCGACCAAAATCAAAACATAAGTTTAAACAAGTTAGCTTCGGAACTTTGTATCAAAAAAACAAAAGTCAGACGTATTTACAAAAATGCATTGATGAATTTACGTAACAAATATAAGGAATATGGTTAAAAATTAGCATTTTCAGAGGGCTGCATGTTATTGCAGTTCTCTGAGTTTTTTAATAACAACTTCTATTTGAAAATTGGGAGTTGAACAACCGGCAGTCAGACCTATAGATTTCACTGATTCATCGATAGAAGTTATCTCATTGCAATCTTCGATAAATAATGTTGAAACTTTTGTGCGGATTCTTTCATATAAAGAATGCGTATTTGAAGATTTTTTATCGCCGATTACAATTACCAAATCCACTTTTTCTGCAAGTTTCAGTGCCGATTCCTGAGTTCTCTGCGGATTTCTGCACAGTGTGTTGTGTACTGTTAAATCAGGATAGTTCGTTTGCAAAATATTCTGTATTCTTTTGAAATGTTCTTTATTCATTGTGGTTTGACTTATTAAAACCGGTGATTTTAACTGTTTTGATAAAAGTTCAGCTTCTGAATCCGAACTGATTATAATGAAATTTGTATTGCAATACCCGCTGATTCCCAAAACTTCCGGGTGATCTTTTTTCCCGAAAATAACAATATCATGACCGTCTTGAGATAATTGCTTAGTCAACAACTGAACCTTTTTCACAATAGGGCATGTTAAATCAAAAATTTTTTTCCCGGTATTTTCAAGAAATTGATAAGTCTGCGGAGTAATGCCATGTGCCCTGACAATCACATTTTTTATATCAGGATTTTCTGCTATGTCATTAATATTTTCTGCTACTTGCAAACCGTTTTCCGCAATTTTATTCACTGCAAATCGGTTATGAACTATATCGCCGAGTATTACTGTATTCGGGTAAAGTTTTGCTATTTCTATAGCTTTGTCAAAAGCATTTTTCACCCCCATGCAAAAACCGGCATTTTCAGCAACAATAATATCAAACATTTATTTTACGACCTTACCGTCAAAATCACGCCCTAAAATTAATTTTACATCAATTTTTGAATCTATATTATTTCCATCTGGAGTACGGTTTTCATATATTGTTCTCTTGCACTTAATCAAATCAGCCAATTTCAACGCCTTAGCTTCATTATTTCTTATTATGATTACCGTATTTTTGTATTCACTGTGGTCGGCATTTCCCGTTTCAATAACATCAAAACCATAAGATTCAAGATAACGTTTGCATCTTCCGGCAAATCCTACAATATCAGTTCCGTTAAGAACCTGAACTGTTATTTTATTTCCTATTTCTTTTACTTCTTTAATTTCCAATGCAACAAGAGTTTCTTTAATTTCCTTTTTCACCCAGAAACCGCTTTTCTTAGGTAAATATATACTCTTATTGTTTTTCACATCCTTATCACAATAAACAATAATGCTAATAAAATTTCTGGAATAATTAGAAACACCTTGTGAAAAACGTGTGTTTATTTGGTTATAAAAAACCAAAATATCATTTAATGATAAACTTGTATTCCAAAGCGGATAAATATATTCGGATATAATTTTCTCATTAAACAATTCTTGAAACGTCTCTTTCAACGTAATAACGCTGCGGATAAAAATTTCATCACGCTTCAATTCCTCATATTCGTTTTCATTGTTCCTTTTTAATGTTAAATATTCAATCGCTTTGTCACCGTCAAGATTAACAATACCGGAAGGGTAATAAATATGCTTATCAGGAATAGAGATTTCTTCCGTAAAAATTTCTATTCCACCTACTAAATCTACATATTTGATTAAATTATCTTTGGAAATAAACAAATAATAATTAATCGGAGTTCCTAACAGTTTTGAAATGCCATTTTTAATTTCTTCTTTCGATATTCCAGC
>JBNMHA010000082.1:0-10153 GCA_050872545.1 Spirochaetales bacterium
ATATTCTACAGTATTGGGACGAATTATCAGAAAGTGAACAAAAACATTTATTAGAAATAGCCGGAGCAATTAATTTCAGAAAAATTAAAAAGTATTATAAAATTGCAAAAACTGAACGCAAGCCGATTAATTTTTCATTGCTTAAACCTTCCGACTACATAAAATCTCAAGATGAAAAACGAAGAGAAGAATTCCGCGAACTTGGTTTAAATGCATTAAAAGCCGGAAAAGTCGCTTTTCTGACTGTTGCAGGCGGACAAGCTTCAAGATTGGGAATTGATTCACCGAAAGGCTGTTTCGGAATTTCACCAATAAAGCAAAAATCACTCTTTCAGCTTTTTGCCGAAAAAATTTACTTTTACTCCGATTTATATTCGCAGCCCTTAAAATGGTTTATCATGACATCAATTGACAATCACGCCGCTACAATAGATTTTTTTATTCAAAACAACTACTTCAATCTGAACAAAGAAAACATTTTTTTCTTTAAGCAAGGATTTAATCCTACAGTAACATCGAAATCTGGTGATTTAATTTTAAAAACTAAAAGCGAACTTTTTATGAATCCAGATGGGCACGGCGGAATACTTGGAGCATTAACATCTCAAGGATACATTTCAAAAATGGAACATCTCGGAATTGACTATTTGTCGTATTTCCAAGTAGATAATCCGTTGATTAACATGACAGATCCTTACTTCATAGGCTGTCATATCGCTGAAAATTCAGATATTTCAACTAAAGTAATACAAAAGAGTTTTGCTGAAGAAAAATTAGGAGTTGCAATGCAGGAATGTAAAACCACAAAGCGCAGAATTGTGGAATATTCCGACATTCCGAAAGAGATAATGCAGCAAAAATGTGATGACAATTCATTGTATTTCCAAATGGGTTCAACTGGGATTCATATATTTTCTGTACCTTTTATAAAAAGAGTAAGCAGCAAGCTACCTATTCACATTGCAGATAAAGAAATTACTCTGCCTAATTTAGACAACAGCGGAGAGCAAGAGAAAAAAATTCCGGTTTTAAAGTTTGAAACATTCGTTTTTGATACAATTCCACTGGCAAAGAAAGCAATTTTCTTTGAAACTTCAAGAAATGAAGAATTTTTTCCGTTAAAGAATAAAACAGGCGTTGATTCTATTGAAACATGCATTGAAGGACAAAACAATCTTTATCGTTCTTGGCTTAAAGATTGCGGATTTAAAGATGTCGATAAAATAGAGCGATGCGAAATTTCTCCGCTGTTTGCACCTGATCGCGACGTTTTTTCAGAAACAGCAAAGAAAAAATTATCCAGTATTAAGGAAATGATTTATGAAAATGACAACATCAAAAAGGAAATCTACATTCATTAGTGTACTTCTGCTTCTCTTTATTATTGTGCCGCTGAATGCAGTTATAAAAGAAGAAGCTAAGTTCTACGATACCGTAAATACAAGAAAAGAACTTTTCCTTAATACAAACAGCAATTGGAAAAAAGGAAAAAACTTTCAGCGGTTTAGTGGTTCAGAAAATAAAAAAGTAGGAATTAAATTTGAACGACGGAAAGACGGTGGTTATGATTTAATGTTTTTTCCTGCTTACCGCGGTGAAAAGGATGACAAAACTTTTGGAAAAATCATCTATTCATTTTCATTATCTGATTCGTTTTCTGATGAAGACAAAATTGAAAAAGTGCGCTTTCATTACCTTGAAAACAACGGCTGTTATGTAGAATTCTATACTGATTGGCGAACCGGCAAGCAATTTTTCGATATTTATTTGTTCGGTCAACAATACGAATCAAATATAGAATTCAATTTTAACATCAACAAACTGAAATTCCTTTCTTCATACGAGATTCTTAATGCAGTAAACAAATATTATCCGATAGAAAATATCTTGAACAATCATGAAAATGATTCTGAAATAAAAGGCAACTTCATCCAAAATGTAATAAAAAAATCACTTGCTGAATTTGCCGATGACGGTGCATTGAATGAACAAGGTGAATTTGTATCAATCAAAACAGGCACTCTTTTACCGGCTGGTAAACAAGGTTTAAATTGTAGCGGTTTTATAAAAGAGATTTACGACCAATACTTGCAGATATTGAATCCTCAACATAAAAGATTGCCTATTGATATATTAAAAACAAAAGATTCAAATGAAGAAAATGCTTACAGACAGCAACACCGCCAGCATGAAAATTATGATCCATTCTTTGGAAAAGATTGGGTAGAAAATCTTAACAGGGAATTCAATGAGTTATCCGGAATAACATCACAACATGCCGAAGAATTAACCTATAACGAATATTCTCCGTATTTTGATGCGAAAGGATTTAGATTTAGCGATTTGCCGTATATAATTTTTAAGGAACAGCAAAAAAATCCTCTATATTTTTACGTTGTTGTATTTAACAAGTATAGTGACAACAAGCGATTAATCCCGGAATATTATCATATCAGCGCACTTGTGCCATATTTCAAAGGAAAACATTTTTATCTGCGTGTTTTTGAAAGCGGTGAAGAAACAAGTTTTGAAAATCTGGTAAATATTCATATTCCGCATGAAATTCCGGCATCGGTTTTTGAAAACATAATGGAACACAGACTTGCTAAGAAATCATCAAGTTATGAACTTATGGAAAAATCCTACCAAAAGGTAAACGGAAAACGCTCATACCGAATGAAAAAGAATATTTCAGCAGATGATAAGCTGCGATTAGCAAGAGTTTTATCTGATGCAGAATATGAAGAAGAAAAGGTACTTATATATAAAGTTCCGATTTCATATCATTTTTATAAATAACTTTGGAGCTGTAAATGAAAATCGGATTTGTATTAATCGGAAATAGAGATAAGTTAAATAAATTAAGCAAAATTGCAGAAAGAAAACTTGTAAAAGACGGTCATACGGTAAAATATTTTTTATTGGAAAATGCAGAACATGAAAAATTATGCGTTGAAAAGCATATTGTTTTCTTTTTTGACTCTGGAAATATTTTCGCTTCCGGTGAATCACTTTCTTTATTGGAAAAATTTTTAAAAAGCAAAGGCGATATTTTAACTCGTTATGCAAGCCTTTTTGCAACACACCGACCTTTTGCATTGAAAACTTTTTTAAAAGCCCTAAACCTTTTAGAAAACTACGGTTTTGTCCTACAAGATACCGACATTGTAAAAAACTCATACGAAATGAATGAGCTTATTCAAAATTTCACGCCTGCGGAGTCATAAATGACAAAACCTTACGATGAAGAAATTATATGTGCATGTGCTACCGCAGCCGGAAATTCCGCTATAGGAATAATTAGATGCAGTGGAAAAAACAGTCATGAAATTCTAAAAAAAATATTTAAGCAACATAATGAAAAGAAAATTTCAGACTTCAAATCTCATCACGCCTATTACGGTAAACTTTATGATGATAATACTTTAATTGATGATGTTTTGATTCTTACTTTTTCGAACGGCAAAAGTTTTACCGGTGAAGAAAGTTTTGAAATAAACTGTCACGGAAGTATGGTCATAATATCGTTAATTTTACGTCTGCTGTGCAAAAACGGAGCAAGAACGGCTGAACCCGGTGAATTTTCAAAAAGAGCTTTTCTGAATAACAAATTGGATCTTTCAAGCGCAGAAGCTGTAATGGACATTGTAAATGCTTCAACTACTCAAGCTGCACACATTGCAGTTCAACAATTGACAGGCAGAGTAAAAAGAGAAATCGACTTGTTAAAAGATAAAACTTCCGATGTGCTAAGTGCAATAGAAGTTTACATTGATTACCCCGAAGAAGACTTAACGCCCGATATAAGCAAGTGGACTGCACAAATAAACACAATTTTAAATGAAAACAAGCAGCTTATTGCCGGTTTTGCACGCGGTAAATATTTTCGTACTGGAATAAGAATGGCATTGCTTGGACAAACAAATGTCGGCAAATCCACATTATTTAACTATATTTTAAATGAAGATAAAGCAATAGTTTCAGACATTCACGGTACAACACGTGATTATCTTGATGCAAATGTTAATATTTGCGGTTATGGCGTAAGAATTTTTGATACTGCCGGACTGCGACAAACTGATGACCCAATAGAAAAAGAAGGCACGCGCCGTTCGGTGGAAATCTCGGAAAGTGCAGATATTGTCGTTTATCTATTATCAGCAAATGACGGAATTACCGATATTGACAAGAAAAATCTTGAAAAATACAAAAAAAGCAAATTAATTTGCATAATAAATAAAAGTGATTTGCTTGAAGCTAACAATTTAAATGCTTTAACAACCGATTTAAAAAATGAATTGGGCGATGAACCAAATATTAAAATAATTCAGATGAGTGCGTTGCACCGCAAAGGTTTAGAAGACTTCAATAATTCATTTAAGGAATTGCTTATCGGTTCTGCTTCTACTGACAGCACAGACCCAACAATTACAAATGAGCGACATGCGATACTGCTTGAACAAGCCGAAAACGCATTAAATTCAGCCGTTGTGAGACTAAAGGAAGAAGCACTTGACCTTGCAGCATTTGAAATCAGAACAGCATTAAATCATTACGGCGAAATTACAGGTGAAGTAACGCCGGATGACATATTGAATAAAATATTCTCAACATTCTGCGTAGGAAAATAAATATTCTCAATAACAGCAGCGATTTTTTATTCTGTTTAAGAATTAAACCATTATTTTTGGATAGCAGCAGCGTTTTCTTTTAATGAAAAAAGATACGCTTTCTGCTCCTTTATCGGCACAATGACTTTAGCCGGGCATTTTGTAGCAATATTCTGTAAATCGGCAGAAGAATTTTCCACATAAGAAATAACAGCAAGATTATCTTTCACCTTAACTGCTCCGGTTGAAGAAAAACGTTCACAATTTCCGCAGCCTGTACATCCCCATTTGCATTCTTCATTTACAAAACGTTCCTCTTCCCTGTTTGAGCATGCAACAAAATATCCGCCGTTTAACGGAACAAGCTTGATAACTTCTGTAGGACAAACGGATACACATTTTCCGCAACCGGAGCAAATTCCTGAATCAATCCACAATCTCCCATGAGAATCAGTTTTAATTGCATTCATAGGACAAACTTTTTTGCAATCACCATATCCGACACAACCAGATTTACATTTTTTATCACCGGAAAAATGATGAAATAACGTGTAACAATCATCGGCACCGTCAAAAATGTATTCAACATCGGAAGAAGTACCTGCTGCCAAACATGCTATTTTTGCAACATTTCCAAGTTTGTTGTCTTTTCGGTTATTATCACGAATTTTGCGAAGATATTCCTTATTATTCGGCAGACATTTATCAGATTCTTCATTATTATGTGCTATTTTGTAAGCATACTCACTACAACCGGGATAACCACACTTTCCGCAGTCAAGTCCGGGCAAATCTTTCATTATTTCACAAACTTCTTCATCGGGTGCTGTTGACAGTAAATGAGCCAAAAAAGCAAGCAGCAATGCACATAAAAAACTAAATGCAGTAAATATTAAAATACCTACAAGACTTTTTAAAATCATATCCAAAACCATATAAAACACCCTTTAAAGCAAAATAAACATTAGAAAAATAATTTTGTCAAAATTGATTTATCTACAGCCAGAAAAGCCATTGCCATAAGTCCGGCACTGATAAAAGCTATTGGAATCCCTTTAAATGCTTTAGGCACTTCTGCCATATCAAGTTTTTCTCTAATTGTAGCCATAATAAAAAGCACAAGAAAAAATCCCAATCCACCGAAGAAAGCATGAATTACCGCTTCCGCAAACGAACAACCGTTTTCAGAATTTTGCAACACAACTCCCAAAACAGCACAATTCGTAGTTACATACGGTAAATAAATTCCAAGTGAATGATAAAGTGCCGGCATTTTCTTTTTCAACAAAAGTTCAAAAATTTGAACAACAACTGCAATTATTACAAGGAAAAACAAAATACGCAGGAACTTTAAATTCATAGGCATTAAAAAATAATAATTAACCGGATACGTAATAATTGCTGCTAAAGTCATTACCAAAACAACAATAATTCCCATGCTTCTTACTTGAGTCATTTTTTTAGATGCACCAAAAAAAGGTGAAACGCCCATAAATTGAGTTAAGACAAAGTTATTAATAAAAATACTTGCAATCGCAGTGATTAATAAATTTCCAAACATATTTTTTATTCCTCAATATCTTTATTAAAGTGATTCTGAACAGCCTGTTTTACCGCAAGCAAGATTCCAACAGTTATAAAAGTACCTGCCGGCAATGTAAAGATTTTAGCATGTTCATAAATAGAAACGCCGAAAATACTTATTTTGCCCAAACCATAAACACCTAAGCCAAAGTCGGAAAAATCAAGTTGCAACGTTCCGAAAAATTCTCTGATAAAACTGATAAGAATTAAAACAAGCATGAAACCGATTCCGGTACCTAAGGAATTCAATACAGTACTGATAATTTTTTTCCTACATGCAAAATTTTCCGCCCGCTCAAAAATTACGCTGTTGACTGCTGTAAGCGGCAAGAATATTCCGAGAGAATTCGCCAAATCAGGTAAAAATGCCTTAACAAAAATAATTATTACAGAGGCAATGCTTCCGGTAATTGTAAGGTAAAACGGCAACCTGATTTTAGTCGGAATAAAACTTTTCAGTGCCGAAATAACCACATTTGATAACAATGTAGTCAAAAGAACAATAATTCCCAAACCGATTCCGTTTGTCAATTTTGTTGTTACAGCAAGTGCAGGTCCAAGCCCTAGCATCAAAACAAATACCGGATTACGCGCAAACATAGCAGATAAGAAATCTGCTGCTCCAGTTTGTTCTGCATTATTTGTATTTTCACTTCTGTCAAATTTTGATTCTTTATATAAACTTGTCGGGAAAGCTTCTTTTTTTACATTTTCAACAATTGATGTATTCGGTTCACTTTTAATGCTTTTATTATTTGTCCGTACTGCATCCGATTTTTTTTGTTCAACATCAGAAACTATTTTATCAGACTGCGGACTTTTCTGCTGAACGGCAGAAGCATTTTTGTCTGTCTGTAAGTTTTTTTGCAAAGAAACCGGCGCAGAGTCTTTATTTTCGGTCATTGTAATATTCGTAGAGTCAGAAGTACTTTCTGTTTTCACCGGAGCTTCTTGCTTCACTGAAACAGTTGGTTTAACTGCTTCCGTTTTCTTAATTTCAGCTTTTACTTCTGCCACATTTCCTTTGTCACTCGGAACATTTCTCATTTCCGCAGCAGGATTAATAATTTCATTTTTCTTAGCTTCGGCTTTTACTTCTGCTGCATTACTTTTACCATTCTGCAAATTTTTTATTTCAGTAACACTGCCATTGTCGTTCTGAACATCAGCAAGTTTATTGTCGGAATCGACAGTTATCTTTAATTCATCACTTTTTACTTCGGATTTTTTCTTTGCTACTAAATTACCGTCCGACTGCAGCAAAGAATCGCTTTTGTCCGATATAATATTTTCTTTATCATCATCTGTAATCACAATTATTTTCCTTTATCTGATAAAACATTGATAGCTTCTCTTACAGCTTCAACAATACCGTTAAATGTTATAGTTGCTCCACTGACAGAATCAAAGAGTTCATTTTCTGACTCTGACGGCGGAAAAGGAGATGTTTGCGTATTAGTTCCTTCAAATATATTAAGCAATTTGCTGTCTTCCCAGCACTTCCCCTTCATTTCTTTTGTTGGCAAAAGCAAAACTTTTTTAATTTGCAGTTTATCGGAAAATGCAATGTACAAAGGTAGTTCGGAAGAAAAACCGTTGCCGTACACAAAAACAATGTATCCCAGCAATCTGCCGTCACCGTCTTGTGCTTCGTAATATTCATTTTTTATTTTCACATTGTCCGCATGAAAATATTCAATACCTTTCTTCTGTTCGGTAAAATTGCAGTTGACAAAATTTTCTGCTTTCGGAAACAATTTCTTGTTAAGCTCATACGTTCTGGAAACTTCACGCTTCTGTGAAAAAATATAAACAGAAATTTCAGCTGTACATACAAGCAAAATTCCGACAAAAGCAACAAGCGCAAGCTTTCCTGCCGCAATTGTATATTCATTTTTCAAATTAATTTTCATTTAACTTTTTCCTTTTTCTATGCCATCCGGCAGGATAATTACGCACATAACGATCTATAGCCGGAGTAAGCATATTCATAAACAATATTGCAAGTCCAACACCTTCGGCATAACTACCCCATATTCTGATTAACATTGTAATCACACCGCAGCCTATTCCGAAAATTACCCGACCTTTAGCAGTAAGCGGAGTTGTTACAACGTCGGTCGCCATAAAAAATGCTCCGAGTATCATTCCGCCGGACAATAAATGAAATAAAGGATCGCCCGTAAACAATGAACCGCCGAATCTTGTTCCTTCAAAAATCCAAGCCAGGAGAGCTGCACTTCCTAAGAATGACAACGGAATTTCAATACCGATAATTTTTCTGTGCAGCAAAAACAACGCAGCTAAAAGCAGTAAAAAAACAGAAACTTCTCCAATACAACCGCCTTTAAAACCAAAAAACATACGCAGATAATCAACCTGCGAGCGCAGTACATCACTGGATAATGTATCTAACAACTGAACTGAACCATCGCAGCCGTAATTTCCGCCACTAAGCAATGCCGACTGAACAGCAGAAAGCGGAGTCGCTGCCGTAAAACCGTCAGATGAGAACGGCGGAAGCCATACTTGCATTTTTTCAGGCCAAGAAAGAGCAGCGAAAACACGTGCGGCAATTGCCGGATTAGCCCAATTCTGACCAAGTCCGCCAAATGCCTGTTTTACAATGGCAATTGCAAAAACCGATGATAAAATCGGAATATACAACGGCACTGTCGGCGGCATTATCATACCAATCAGCAGACCTGTCAAAATTGCCGAACCGTCATAAATTGTCACTGGTCTGCGCATAACAATTTGACAGACAGCTTCGGTCAAAACAGCTGATAAAATTGACAGTAAAACTATCATTGCCGCATGAAACCCGAAACTCATAATACCGAAAATACAAGCCGGCAGCAAAAATAATACGACAATATAAATCATTGAAACAGTAGATTCTCTATTCTGTATATGTGGAGAAGCGGATACAACTAATTTTTCATTTTGATTAACAATCATTAAGTCAGGCTCCTTTACAAGCTTTCAGAAGCTTTTTTTTGATTCCGGCAAATATTTTTTCCGAACTGAATTTGCTGCACCAAAGGAATTTTTGCCGGGCAAATCCAAGCACATGCGCCGCATTCTTTGCAATTTTCCAAGCCGTTTTCGTATGCCAAGTCATAATGCTTATAAGAAATATATTTTACAAGAAGCGACGGCATAAGACCTTCGGCACAAGCACCGACACATTTACCGCAATTAATGCAGATTCCGTTTTTCTTGAAGTGACTGCTTTCTTCATTAGTAATACAGAGTATGCCGGAAACATCTTTTGTTACAGGCGTCTGCAAGTCCTTTTGTGCATATCCGCGCATCGGTCCGCCTACAACAACTTTTGCTATTTTCCCGGTAAATCCACCGCATTCTTCAATAATATCGCCGATAGGAGTTCCTAGACGCACAATGAGATTTTTAGGATGCAGAACACCGGCACCGGAAACAGTAACCACACGTTCTATCATCGGCTTATCATTTACAACTGTATTTTTTATTGCATTCAAAGTTGCTGCATTTATTACTGTAATTCCGTAATCCTGAATTATCTCATTACCCGGAATGATTTTCCCTGTAACTGCTTTTACAAGTTGATGTTCGTTTCCTTGAGGATATTTCACTTTAAGAGAAACTGTTTTATAAGGATAGCGATTGGCACACAAAACACGCAGCCGCCGTATTGCATCACGCTTATTATCTTCAACTGCAATGTAAATATTTTTTGCTTCAAGTATTTTATTGACAATTTGTATACCGATTAAGATTCCTTCTGTTTTCTCCAGAAGCAGCCTATGGTCACTCGTAAGGTAAGGCTCCGACTCTGCTCCGTTTACAATAAGAGTTGACGTGCCGTTTCTTAATGCGTATTCCAGTTTCTTCCCTTCCGGAAAAGCACTTCCGCCATGCCCAATAATGCCCGATTCCACTATTTTTTCAAGCAAATCTTCCTTTGTCATAGAAAG
>JBNMHA010000083.1:0-10119 GCA_050872545.1 Spirochaetales bacterium
AATTCCAAAACAGCATACAGACCTGTCCCTTTGCGTATTTCCACATCCAACTAACTTTGCTTGTATTCCAAAATAGTATCAGGGTCTGTCCCCAGCGAAAAAATTAACCATTACATCGCAAAACTGTAGGGACAGACCTTGTCTATTTTGACAAAAAACTGAGTTTCTGATATAAGCGACGCACAATGATAACGTCTTATCAATTTTCAGAAGAAACTGAATCAGTTATAAAAAACGAAATAGAAGAATACGGCGGCGGAGAAATATTTTTCGGATGCAGCATTGATGAAGAGGGGATAATCTTTCAGGCGCAGCCAATTTGCTACGGTAATGAAGAAATGGTTTTGGCACCTTACGAAATTGCAGAAAAATTCAGTGCTGTACTTCACAATCATCCGTCCGGAGTTACACAACCTTCCGCCGCCGATATGCAGTATGCATCTGTTCTGAAGAATCAAGGCATAGGTTTTTTTATTACCAATAACACAGTTTCACGACTTACGACAGTTATTCCACCGATTGTTTTGCAGCGTTCTCGAAAAATTACCGACGATGAACTTGAAGAAATCTTCTGTAACGACGGCAAAATTGCGAAAATGAAAAACGGTTATGAAGTGCGTGAAAATCAACTGAAAATGTCTAAGACTATCGCACAAGCTTTTAATGATAATGAATTAGCATTAATCGAAGCCTCAACGGGAATCGGTAAGTCACTTGCATATCTTATTCCGGCATTTTTGTACGCAGATAAAAATAATGCGCGTGTTGTTGTTTCTACCAATACTATTACACTTCAGTCGCAGCTTATAAATAAAGATATTCCATTTGTGAAAAAATTGCTTGATTCTCCTAGTTCGGCATGCCTTGTAAAAGGAAGAAGACATTATTTTTGTAAAATGAAAGCGTATCATTTAGACAGTGAACTTGAATTTTCCGAAGATACGCAAGCACTTAACGAAATATTGGAATGGGGAAATACAACATCTACAGGAACTGTTGATGAATTGAACTTTGTGCCGGAAGCCGCTGTGTGGGAAAAAGTTGCGTCTGATGCCGATTTCTGCATGTCTAATCAATGCGTTTTTTTTCGTGACTGTTTTCTGCAAAAAGCAAGGCGTGCTGCATCGGAAGCAAATATTCTTATAGTAAATCACCATGTTTTGTTTGCGGATTTGCAGCTGCGGTATGAATCTGGAAGTTTTAATGATAACATTCTTCTTCCGCCTTATCAGAAAATAATTTTTGATGAAGCACACAATATTGAGAAAGCTGCCGGTTCGTATTTTACGCATTCGTTTTCCAAAGGTGGTTTTTACAAGTTTCTATCATTGTATCGTGGAAAGCGCGGAAAAAGTTTTTTGAAAAGTTTTGTTAAGAAAATGTGTGCGTCTCCCTCCAAAGCTCTTTATGCAGCCGGAGAATATGTAGAACGTGAAGTCTGCGGGAACCTTGAACAGCTTTATGCTCTTGCCGGTGATGAGTTGGAAAAGTGCGATGATTACATTCATACTATTATAGATAAAGAATATCGAGGCGGTCGTTTGAGCATAAATTACCGAGTTTTGCCGCAGGAATGGGAAAGTGAGGAATTTCGTGATGAAGTGATTTTGCCGCTTAGAAACATTGTTGAATCAATGGATACGCTTCTTGAAAGTATGAAACAGGTTAATACATTTTTAGATTCATTGTCGGATAAAGAAAAAATACAGTATGAAACAGATTTCCGTACAGTTCAAGGATTTACGAGTAAACTTGACTGCTATATGAAAGAACTTTCAATGCTGCTTTCGTCAGATGAACGCAGCGTGAAATGGATTGAAATCTTCGGTGAAGAAGAATCTCCGCTTTTTAACATTGTTTCATCTCCGTTGTATGTAAGTCACTTTTTGCATGATGCGCTTCACAGTGTTTTTGAGACGGTTGTATTCACATCAGCTACTTTAATGGTAAATAAAAAATTTGACTTTTTTATGAATATGACCGGATTGAACCTTATCGGTGAAGAAAAAAAGCTTACCGTAAAAAGCTTTGAGTCGCCTTTTCATTATGATGATGTTGTTCTTTTTGCAGTACCGGTAGATATTCCGGAACCGAATCATCCTGACTACAACAGCGCACTTAACCGATTTATCTACGAAAGCGTAAAAGCAACAAAAGGGTCAGCATTTGTATTATTTACTTCCTACCAGCAATTGACCAAATCTTATGATGAAGTAAATCCGCAGCTTCGTGAGGCAGGTTACCGGTCGTTTAGGCAGGGCGATAAACCTAAAGATATATTGCTTTCTGATTTTATTTTGGAAAAAGATTCAAGTCTATTCGGTACCGATTCGTTTTGGGAAGGTGTTGATGCACCGGGCGATACGCTTCGTTATGTAATGCTTACGAAGCTGCCGTTCAGAATGCCGACAGAGCCGCTGGAACAGGCGCGTGTGGAGGATATGGAACGGCGCGGAATTAATCCGTTTGTTAATTACACAGTTCCTACAGCTGTTATAAAATTCAGACAAGGATTCGGCAGGCTGATACGAACTAATTCTGATTACGGAATAGTTGCGCTTTTGGACAGCAGAGTTATTTCCAAATCTTACGGAAAAACTTTTTTTGCGTCGCTTCCTCGCTGCAAATTTGTTTCGGGTACGACGGATGATATTATAAAAGCAATGAAAGAACATATTACTATAATGGAAAATAAACGGAATTAGGATAAATAATCTGTTTTACAGAATGGGTATATAAGTTGCTCTATGCTGTCTCAATTAACTTTTTATATATGAAATAAAAGTTGCAGTAAAATAATTGCGGTTTTTAATTAATAAAAAATTTATATGGTGGAAAATTAGGAGGAAAAAATGAAATTTAAGCAGTTTTCCAGAAATCTATTCTTTGTTCCGGTCGCAGCAGGCGCATTGCTTTGTTCTTGTATGACATCGAATGATGAAGATAATAAAAATACTAACACAGTAGATCCGGAAAGTTCATTTACTTATAATGTTGATGGAAATGTCAGCTTCTTTGATGCGACTTATCAAGAGGATTCCGAATTTGATGACAATGAGTTCAAAAATAAAATTACAATCAATTTTAACGGAACCGATAAGCCGACGATTGATCCGGCAGTGACTGAAGGCGTTGAGATTACAACTTATGATGAAAAGGGCAGCGCCCATTTAATTATCAAGTCTGAAAAGAAAATTAATTACGTCTTAAAAGGTTCAAGTGATAACGGTTCGTTGATGATTTTCAGTCAGCGAAAATTTAAATTGACGCTTGATAATCATCTTACTTTGTCAAATGATGCCGGAGTGCCTGCTATAAGCAGCCAGACAAAAAAACGCTGTTTTGTAGAAACAGTAGGCACAGTAAATATTAAGGATGCGGAAGCGTATTCTTTGGGAAAGGCTTACAAAAAATCAGAAGAAGAAATGTATGATGCAAAAGGTGCGATTTTCAGCGAAGGCGAGCTAATCTTTTGCGGTAAAGGAACGTTGAATGTAGAAGGTAGATATAAACACGCAATTTGTAGTGACCAGTATGTCCGCATAAGCGACGGTGTTGTTAATGTGAACGGTGCCAAAAAAGACGGAATACATACAAATGATGCTGTGCTTGTTTACGGCGGAAAATTGAATATTTCAGGAATTACAGTAGTAGCTCCGGAGGCTTCAGCCAGAAAATCAAACGGAATTGAATGTGAAAAAGGTTACATAGTCATTAAAGGCGGAGAAATTAACATTGAATCTCCGGGAATCGGTATTTATGCCAGCAAAGAAGATTTTACAAAGAATGATGTTATGACTGAAAAATCTTTCATTTACATAGACGGCGGCACAATCAATATTGCTACAAGTGAATCGAAAGGTCACGGCATAAGTTCAAACAGTCACTTGATAATTAAAAACAACGCTGTGATTAATATAAAAGCTTTGGGTGACAGTGCAAAAGGTTTAAAAACAGGTTGTAATTTGGTTGAAAGTGAAAGCGATTTGGAAAACGGTCAGATTGTGTTTGCAGGCGGTACTGTTAATTTATTCTCGACAGATAAAGTTTTGGATCCTGAAGATAATTTGTACATTTGGAGCGGAACGTTGAATGCGATAGGCGGCGACTGTGCTTTGCGTGAAAAAATAAAAGGCTCTCAGCCTTGCGCGATTGCTTCATTCAGTGCTGCTGTTGGGGTGAATGAGGAAATAACTTTTGCCGGTAGTAAAATCGGTTCGACTGCGGCTGCTTTGGCAAATGGTGCGAAAGTTGTAATCAGCAATAGTCAGTTAGTTGCAGGGGGGCAGCCGGATGTATCAATCGGAGCGCAGACAACTAAGGCTGAAATAAAATAAAAGATAAAAAATAATATTAGTCGAATTTCAGAAAAAATTAGCAGCAGAACAACTCTGCTAATTTTTCGTTTATTGGAGAGTGTTTATAAATGAAGAAAATATTTTTATTGTTTCTAAGTGCTTTTTTACTTTTTATCTGCGGATGTGTGGCTGCAGATGATAACAATTCGGAAAATGGCAGCAATTCTGAAACTAGAGGAGATGAAGAAAAAACTTTAACAGGTAATTTTACCTATAATAACAATGGTGAAATCTCATTTACCGATAATGAGTATGCTGCGGATATGGAAGATGAAAGTTTTGCCAATAAGGTAACAATAACTTTCAACGGTGAGGCAGAACCGACTGTGACAGGCACAAATGATAATATAGTAATTACAAAGGATAAGGATAGAGGCAACGGAAAAACTTATCTGATTGTAAAATCTACTGTAAAAGCCGAATACGAAGTAAGCGGAACTTGTAATGACGGTGCACTGCTGATTTTCAGTGAAAAAAAATTCAAGCTTATTTTGAATAATTTGACATTGCAGAGCAACAATTGGTCGGCAGTTAATATTCAATCTAAAAAACGTTGCTTTGTTGTGATTGACGGTGAAAATAATTTAATAGGTGCCGGAACAATGAATCCGGGCGAAAATCTTAAAAATCCTGAATATATTGAAGGAGTTTCTGATACTAAAGATGAAAATCTTGATTATAAAGGAGCTTTTTTCAGTGAAGGACAGCTGATTTTTAAAGGTAACGGAATTCTTAATGTTACCGGTAGAGAAAAACATGCGCTTTGCAGTGATGAATATGTACGTGTTTTAAGCGGAAAAATTAATGTTTTAGGTGCGCCGTCTGATGGTATTCACACAAATGATGCAGTGATTGTAAACGGCGGAGAAATTGCCGTTAATTCCAGCGGAGACGGTATCGAGTGTGAAAAAGGTTTTATTTATGTCAATGCCGGAAAGATTTCTGTTCAGTCCGGAAAAATCGGTATTAAAGCATCAAAAGATTCATTTACCGAAAGTTCTTCATTATCAGAACGTTCTTTTATATTTATTGAAGGCGGTGAAGTTTCAGTTGCGGCTTCCGGAAACAAAGGATACGGAATAGCTGCCGAAAGTCATTTGGCAATTACCGGTGGAAAAGTTGCGGTTCGGACATCAGGTAATTCGGCTAAGGGACTTAAAAGCGGCGCAAATGCCGATTCAACAGCTAAAGGCGATATTGTGATTGCAAAAAATGCAGAAGTGTCCGTTGAAGTGACAGGTGCATCTTCCGGTGCCGTTGCGGTAAAATCGGATGCCGGAATTTATTTAAGAGGCGGAAAATTGAGCGCATCGGCTCTTGGCAATGAAGGAAAAGGACTTGCTGCAGATGATAAAATTGTGATTTCCGGCGGAGAAAACAGCGTGTATGCAGTGGGGAATGTCTTGGAAGCTGCCGGAGCAGTTTTTGAAAAGGGCGCAGATTTGCTTGCTGCCGGTTCTGGTGCCACTGCGGAAATTACAGCAGCACAGAAATATTTAACAGGTGGTTTGTCATCTTCAGTTAAATCTGGTGATACTTGGGAAATTGCGGATAAATCAGGAACATTCTTAACTGATTTGAATGCATTAAATGTCTTGTTTACGCGGAAAGGTTTAACAGAAAAACCGACAGTAAAAATTGCAGGAACTGATTGTTCTGCTAATTTTGAACTGAAATAATATTTCTTAATAAGGGAGTTTGTCATAAATATGATAAAACTCCCTATTGTTTTTTACAGATAACGATAAAACGAATTTTAACTACAGAAGCGATTGATTAGCTAAAATATCTTGTTTTGAATTTTTATGTCACTCTCATGACCCGGAGTGTTTGCAAAGTAAACATCGATAGTCTACTATATGCATTGTAATGTTGCACAATAATATTTTGGAAACAATGTAATTATTGATAACAGAAGTGCTTTATTTGATAATATGGCGTAATAATAATTATTAATATTGTTATGGAACAAAGTGAAAATTAATGTAAAACAATGAGATATAATTTTTCACATAACTTGTGGATGAAATCTTTGGAAAGGAATTTAATAAATGGATAAAAGTCATTTAGCTGTTTACAATTATAAAAATGAAATAATTGAAGCTATTCAAAATAATCAGGTAGTTGTAATTGAAGCTCCTACCGGCTCCGGAAAAACTACGCAACTTCCGCAGATTATTTTTGAGGCGGGGCTTGATAAATGGGGAATTGTCGGTGTGACGCAGCCGCGCCGTATTGCGGCATACGGAGTAAGCAAGCGTATTGCCGAGGAAATGAATGTGGAGCTAGGTCAACTTGTCGGTTATAAAATGCGCTTTGATGATTGCACAAGTGCCAATACGAAAATTAAAATAATGACAGACGGTATTTTGCTGGAAGAATTGCGCAGTGACCCGATGTTGGAAAAATATTCTATTATTATTGTAGATGAAGCTCATGAACGAAGTTTGAATATTGACTTTATACTAGGGCTGCTGAAAGAAATTATAAAAAAGCGTGATGATTTTAAAGTGCTTGTTTCATCGGCGACAATTAATGCGAAACTTTTCAGCGATTATTTTAACGGTGCACCTGTAATTTCTGTAAAGACAAGTCCTTTCCCTGTAGAGGAGAAATATTTTAAAGTAAAAGATGTTGAGGATACGAAAGAGCAAATTTCGCTTATTTGCAGCATAATGTCTGAAATTGAAAATAACGGAAAACCGGGCGATGTTTTGATTTTCCTGCCGGGTGAAGCTGCAATAAAAGACTGTTGTTCGCAGCTTGAAATGCTGAATCGGGCAATCGGCGGTTCTATGGTTGTAATGCCGCTGTATGCGCGACTTTCTCCGGAAGATCAGAACAGGGTTTTTGATGTTTTACCGGAGGGAAAACGAAAGGTTGTTGTTGCTACAAATATTGCAGAGACAAGTATTACAATTAACGGAATTGTTTATGTAATAGATCCCGGTTATGCAAAAATTAATTACTACAATCCGAGAACTTTTACTTCGTATCTTGAACTGAAACCTATTTCGCGTGCATCTTGTGACCAGCGAAAAGGACGTGCCGGACGAACAGCTCCGGGAGTTGTGTACCGTCTTTTTTCACGTGAAGAGTATGAACAGCGTGAGGAATACACTAAGGAGGAAATTTACAGAACGGATTTATCGGAAGTTGTTCTGCGAATGCTGGACTTGGGAATTACAAATTATGAATCATTTGATTTTATTTCCCGACCGGGACGTGGCGCAATTCAGTCTGCTATGGATACGCTTATTTCGCTTGGTGCGGTAGATTCACTGAATAGTCTTACTCCGATAGGGAAGATGATGGTTGATTTTCCGCTTATGCCGAGATTAGCGCGTATTTTATTGGAAGGAATTCTTGTTTATCCGGGTGTAATTTACAATGTTTTGATTGTGATTGCGTTTCTTTCTGCAAAAAAACCGTTTTTGTATCCGCGTGGTGAGGAACTTGAAAGCCAACGTGCGCAGAAAAAATTGTATATCAAAGGCGGAGATTTTTTTACTTGGATTAATGTTTTTTATAAGTATCAGAAATCATTGGATAAAGAGCAATTTTGCAAACAGTACTACTTGGATCAGCGCGTAATGGATGAGATTTTGAATATTCATTATCAACTTTCTAGCATTTTGGAAAAGCGTGATGTTAAAATCGGCACAAAATTTAATCAAGACCAAATTTTATTGTGCATTTGTGCTGGATTGAAGCAGTATGTTTGTCATCGTCCCGAAAAAAAGAAAAGCAGTTTTGCATCTGCAACGGAGTCTGATATTAGAATACATCCCGGTTCATTTTTGTATTACGATTCTCCGCAGTGGCTTGTCGGCGGTGAGATTGTAAATACTGGACGAACTTATGTGCGTTCTGGAGCTTTGCTGCCTGAAAAGTTGGTCAAAACTCAGTTGGCTGATGTTTATTTGGCATTGACAAATCCGCAGAAAGTAAAAAAGAACAAAGTTTTGGCTGCCGTAACTACAGTTAAACCTAAGAAAGGCGACAATGAGCCAAGAATTAATTTGTTTGATAAATATTTTGATTTGGAAAAAGATAGGAATGAATCATATTACCGCGTTCCTTACAGCATTATAATTCAGTTGAAAGATAAGAAAAATCAGCTTATAGAAATGGATCTTGGCAAGAAAAAAGCACGTTTGTTTTATAAGGAAACTTTGATTGCACAAGATTATTTTTCGGTAATATTAAAATATTTCGATGTTATTCCGCTTGATGACGGAATTAACAGGCAGTATCCCGGAAATGCGGCGATGATTTATCCAGATGATTGGAATCAATTGTTCCGTTATTTGAAAAAACTGGCATATCCTACCGTAAAACGCGGTAAATATGCGGCAAAAGCGGCTTTTCTTACATTGCGTAAACTTGATGATGACGGTTATCAGTATTTCTTGGAGCGTGATATTTATACTTCGTTGGAAACTTCCATTGATGCGCTTAATGATTTATTGGAAGAATCAGTTCCTGCTTGGACTGATGATGAGAAAAAAGTAATTGAAGATGTTTATAACAGGCTTCTGCGAATGTTGAATGAAATTTCGGTTTAGGTGAATTATGCGGGAATATACGATTGATGATAAAAAAAGTGGAATAAAGTGCTTTTCGTTTTTGAAAAAACAAGTCGGTGATAATGTTAAAAACAGTGATTTGTTCAAAATTATAAGAAAAGGCGTAATGCGTGTAAACGGCAGAAAAGTTGATAGTTCGGATGTTTTGCAATGCGGAGATACAGTAACTCTTTATCTTGCAGAGGAATATTTCAATAAGAAAAAGAATGTTTCGCTTCCTGTTTGTCACCTTGATATTGTTTATGAAGATTCTGATATTCTTGTAATTAATAAAGAGCGCGGAGTTCTTGTTCATTCCGACGGAGTAGAGTACCGCAAAAATTTGGTTGAATATGTCAAAGGTTATTTATACCGCAAAAATGAATATTCAACTGATAGTTTGTTTACGCCGACTTTTTGCAATAGGCTTGATTTTAATACTTCAGGGATTGTGATTGCAGCAAAAAATCATCAGGCACTACAGCGAGTTACAGCGGCATTTCGAGATCGTCAGGTTGAAAAGCGATATTATGCAATTGTTTTCGGTAGGGTAGACAAACCGTTTCTTATTGCGTCGAAAATGGAAGAGCGACTTGATCAAAAGAATAAAATGAAGTGTATTGGTACGCAAATAATTTATGATATTCCGGAAAAGGATTGTTTTTTGAAGGAAAATCAAGGAATTTGTGCGACAAAAGTAGAGCCAGTTTTATTTAATGCGCAGGTTTCTCTCGTTTCGGTTTCATTGTGGACCGGCAAAAAACATCAGATTAGGGCGCAAATGAATAGTGCTGGTTTCCCGCTGCTTGGCGATTTGAAATATTTCAGTCGTGATTCTTCTGCATTTTCGCATATTGTCGGATTTGACGGCTATTTTTTGCATTCATATTTTTTGGGACTTCCCGGTTTTGGCGTATTTAACTGCATTCCTGATGATGATTTTATGAATGCGGCAAAGAGTTTGTTTTCATTAAAAGAAATTAATAAGATTTTTAATAAAAACGCTTGACGAGGAAAAAGTATCGTGATATAAAGCGAACATCTTGTTGCACATGCAACGAGTTAATAAATGACCTGCTAGCTCAGTTGGTAGAGCAACGCCCTTTTAAGGCGTGGGTCCAGGGTTCGAGCCCCTGGCGAGCCACCAAAACAGCCGATGTCAGATCTGACGTCGGCTGTTTTGCATTCTATCA
>JBNMHA010000084.1:0-10043 GCA_050872545.1 Spirochaetales bacterium
GATTATGACATTAACAAATTTGAAAAGGTAAACAGCTTTGTAAATAAAAACTTCACAATTAAAGGCTACGTAGATGATAACTACAGCGTAAAATCAACATATATCAATATTTACAGTGCTGATAAAAAAACGCTTGCAGCTGTTACACCGGTGATTTACAGAAACGGAAATTCAGAAAAAATGTCCGCTGCGGCAATAGGGAGCGTAACCGGCAACTCTCAATCTTGGGAATTTTCGCTTGATTCTACAGAAATATGCGCAAGTGAAGGCTGGTTTGCGTTGGAAGTTGTAACGGAAGATGAAGCTGGCAACGAAAGAAAGCAGTTTGTGGATAAACATTGGATTTATATAAATCAGGCAGCCGATATTCCGAAAAATAATTTTACATCTTTTTCAGAGGGATTTAAACTGAACGCCGGCAACATGATAGCCGGATACTGTTTTGATGATGACGGAATGCGTGAAGTGTGGATAAAAATTGTTCCGGAATCAGAAGCGAATGCAGATACGCCGTACACCGAATGGAAAGAAACGGAAGATGCGGCTCACATAATAAAAAAATGTACAGATTTTACCGCCGGTGTTCAGATGGGAAACTGGAGTTTGAAAATCCCTTCAAAAGCCGGCAATTATAAAATTTATGCTGTTCCTGTAGATATAAACGGAGTTTGTCCGGAAGTGCCTTATGATGGAATTTATGTGTCATCATTTTCTGTTGCAAGCGAGGAAGATCCGGTGGTCGGAATAGATTCGCAGTTTCGCGGAAGCACAATTGTGGAAAAAACAAAAATTAAAGGGTATTTCTATGATAATAATAAGGTGACAAAAATTTCCGTTGTGATGAAATTTGATGAGAAAGACAGTAAGGAGGCGGTGCTTTATAATTTAAACGGTAAAGAAAATAAAATTAAGATTATCGGAAATGACGATAATTTCAAGCTTACTACCGGACAGACTGTGACAAAATATTTGTTTGAATGGGAATTTGATACGGCAAAATATCAAGCTTATAAAGTACTTCAAATGACGTTTAAAGCAGAAGATGAGGACGCTAATTACGGAGAAGACGCAGTAACGATTTACGGAGACAGCGAAAGACCGGCATTTGTTGTTGAAGAAGTACGTCCGGTTAATAATTCAAATGTTTTGGATAAAATTGTATTCAGCGGTGCAGTTTCAGATAACGTTGATGTAGTGGAAGTCATAATAAGTGCAGAATGTTCTGCTTGGAAAGACGATATAGAATGCGAATTGGGAGACAAAGAGACGCTTGATTCCGGTAAATACAGGCGAACTTTTAAATCAAGAGAGATTACTCCGCAGGAATTCGGCGGATATGTAGATCGTGAATTTACAATAACAGCAAAAGATGCCGCCGGTAATGAGTCGAACCAGATAATTACGCTTAAAGGCGACAAAACGAAACCGATTGTGAAATTTGTCGATGATGACGGCAACGAAGAAAAAAGCGGAAATTACGTAACGACTTCAAAAGTTTTGAATGCCAGATTAATTCCGGCATCTTTCAGCGACCAAACTTACCGTAAGATTAAAAAAGCAGTTTATTCCATAAACAGCGGCGATAAAAAAAGCTTGGTTTTAGGCAGTGTAAAGACCGATAAACAAGGAAAAAAATATTATCCGGTACAAATAAAAGTGTCCGATTTCGCCGCAGATTCCGGCGATGTAACGCTACAGGTAACGGCAACGGACAGCGAAGGCAGCGACGGAGAGGGAACAATATATTTTATTGTAGATAATGAAGCTCCTAGTGATTTGACGATAACTTCACCTTTATTAAAAGATAAAACTTATATAACCGGGCTTACATCGATTGTAGATAATATAAATGAAAACGAAATATCTTATTACCATAACGGAAAAGTTTTGCTGAAAGGTACAATTTCGGACAATTACAAAATCAGCAAAACAGAGTTGTCATTTTATAAAGCAGATGAAGCTGCTGCGTCATTGACTTGCACTTTGACAATCGGCGGTGACGGAAAACTGGCTTGTGATTCGCTGGGCAGTAAAAAAAATGCGGTAACGCAGCATTCAGGGATACCGGGCAATTTTACGTTGGAAATCGATACGACAGAGCTTGATGACGGTAATTATCTACTGAAAACAACAGCTTTTGACGCAGCCGGAAATTCCGCAAACTGGGGAAATAAAACAACCGAAGAATATTATTTCAAAGTATTGCAGGATGCCGACAAACCAAGAATTACATTTAACGTAGATTTTGACAGCAGTATGAAAGCCCAAATTTTTCCGGGTACAATTTTGAAAGGGCTGCTGATTGATGATGATGCGATGGAAAATGTGAAATACATTTTGGGAACAAAGCAGTATTCGGACAGTGAAGCGGCACAGTTGTTTGCAAACAATGCAGCTGACGTAAAAACTTTGCAGGAAGTAAAAGAATATACAAGACAAGATTGGTCACTAAGCGGTTTTGAATCTGTGGGAACTTATTATTTGTACATGTTGGCAAAAGATATTAACGGAACAGAAAGCAATTTGTACAAACGGACAATAAGCGTTGTATCAACAGATTCACCGTTTATAAAATCAGTATCATCAGTTGCCGGAACTGACGGCGGAGAATCCAACGGTTACTACAGCGGAAAAGTAAAAATACTTGTGAATGCAAACGGCGGCAGCTGCGGATTGAAGTATATGGAATACCGCATTCAGTCCGGTTCTGTAACGTCAAGCGATGAAGTGGCAGATAATACATCTGTTCCGGCAGAAAATTTCAGCTTCTCCGGCAGCGGTGCGAATTTGGGCAAGTGGCATAAATATCAATTCAACAACACAAGCGAGTCGAGCAAAGATAATGTTGTGTTTGAGTTTGATTCATCATTGTTTGTGAAAAATAGCAGCGAAACCATTACCGTGCAGGTAAGATGCACTAATGTGCAGGGTGTAGTATCAGCCGAAGTAAAAGATAAAATTGCGATAGATAATGAAGGTCCGCAACTGAAAATCACATCGCCTAATTCCGGAGCTTCCGTAAACAAAAAATTTGAAATAAGCGGCAGCGGCAGTGACAAAGGCTCCGGCGTAAAAGATATTTACATAAGTTATCTTTCTTCAGAACCGACATCGTTGAAACTGTCTGATATTACCGGAAACTTATCAAACAAGCCGACATTGAACAAATGGTACAAGCTTAAAGACAGCGAGATTGACGGCTTTTCTTGGCACAGTGAGTTTGATTCGACAATTATTCACAGCGGCGAGACCGTAAAAGATTATGCAATAGTGGCAGCTGCGGCTGATATGCTGGGCAATCTCGGCAAGATTTCACACAAAGTGAAAATAGATCAGGACGGTGACCGGTCGATAGTGAGAATCCAAAATTTAACATTAAAAAATGCCGGTAATACAATCTGGTGCAAATCTTCGTCAATTTACGGAACAATTTCCGATGATGACAGCGGAAGTGCGGAAGTGTACGTATCGGAAGACGGCGGTGCAAGTTGGAGTCAAAACTGCTACGGAAACGGTTCTTGGCAGTACGATTTCTTATCCGACGGCGAAAAAACTTTGATGTTCAAGGTAAAAGACGGAGCCGGAACAACGTTTACTTCACAGGAAAACAAAAGTTTAACAGCGGTGAAAGTTATCGATTCATTTGCAAATGAGTTCGGCACCGCCGGCAGTCCGTCTACTGCATTTACAATTAAAGTAGACACGCAGGATCCGAAAATGTCCGATGTTTATTACAATTTAATTCCTACAACCAAAGACAGCAGTGATGTTCCGGGCGGAATAAACAACGGCGTTGCTGATATGACAGTTTGGTCGACTTCGTTTGCCGATAAAATTTTCGGCGGAACAGAAAATGCGGTTTGGTTTATGTTCGGCGGAGATGACGCAAATGGAATTGCCGACGGTAAGTTGGTCTGTACGACTGTCGGTTCTAAAGTAAAAATTTCCGATTCGCCTAAAGTTATAAATTCCGGAACATCTAAAACTTTTTATAAATATAAAGTGGATATTTCCGATGTTTCCGACAGTCTGCTGACTTTCAGAACTGAAATTACGGATAATTCCGGGCTTACATCTTCAAAATCTTTTACAATAGATATAGATAATGCTGCGCCTATAGTAGAAATCAGAAGTCACAACAGCGGCGGAAAAGTTTACGGAACAGAATCAAATACCGTAAAAGGAATTACCACTGATTCTGATAAAGTAGCAAAACTTGAATATGCTCTTACAAAAACTACTGCAAAACCTTCATCAGGCTACACTGAAATTAAAGATAACGGCGGTTTTGTAAGCTGGGAAATATTGTTTGACGGTAAAAATATTTTGAATGAGAAACTGCGAACAATTTACGGTATTACAGGCGAGTTTAAAGAAGAACCTTATGATTTGTATTTGTGGATGAAAGCAACCGACATGCTTGGCAATGTCAATGAACCGACTCCGTTCCTGCTGAAAGTGTATGCAATGGGTGATAAACCGAAAATTTCTATTGCGAGTCCGATGAATAATGATGTACTCGGCGGAACAATAGCCGTTTCCGGTGAAACAGAAATATCTACAAGTTCTGTAAAGCAGGTTTATTTACAGATTGACCCATCTTATGAAACAAGTTTTTCAAGCAACTGGGAAAGCGAGCTGAAAACTTTAACTAATGAATACACAATAAAAACGGATTCTGCTGTTTCAAGTGTGAAAGGAATCGAAGTTACATCTTCAAGTAAAGCAAGTTGGCGACTGAATATAAACAGAAATAAAAAACTTGACGGTACCGTAGCAATTAAGGCAATAGCTGTGAGTGAAACCGGAAAATATACGGAAAGTGAAGTTGTTGTTTTTAAAGTAGATGCAAATCTTCCGGAGTTCGGCGATTTAAGGCTTGTTCAGTATGATAAAAACGGCAAGCCGGTTAAAACCAGAACATATATAGCGGAAATGTGGATTACCGGAAGCAATTGGTTTATCGAAGGTAATGTTAAGGATGAAAATGGGATAAATTCTGTTACAGGTGTTCCTGCTGTCGATAATATGGAATTGACAGAAATTACAAACGGCTATGAGTTTAAAATTCCCGTAACAACTGGCGGATTCGGCTCAATAGATTTGAAACTGGAAGCGGAAGATAAGTCTGAAAATCTTAACAAGAGTACAACTGAATTTCTGATTAATTACGATAATACGCCGCCGAAATTTTCAGTGAAAAAACTTTCGACTGATGCAAAGAACAGAACTAAGATTGAGAACTCAAGCGGAGTTTATACAATAAACGGCGATTTTGAAGAAGAAAGCAGCGGTTCGGCAAATCAAAGCGGTTTTGAACGAATTGCAATGTTTTTTACCAGAACAATCGGTTCCGAAACCTACATCATAGACCCAATGTTGCTTAAAGGCGGCACAGGAGTTGAAAACCGCAGCAAATTGTCAGATTTTACACAAGGTGACGACGGTATTTACTGGAAAGCAGCCTCAGCAAATATTTCCGGCAGTGAGATTATACTGAATAGCAGCGTACCGGTCGTCGTGCGTACCGGCGGATTGTGCAAAGTCGACGGCGTAATTTATAAAATCAATGAAATATCCGGAAATACTATTACGGTAAGTGAATCGCTTTCCGCCGGTTCCGGTAAAACAGTTTACTTTGCGGCAGCGCAGGTAATAGACAATATGACAGTTGAAAGCGGCAAAACAACTTATTACGGCGACGGTGCAAATTCCATTAATTATGATGACGGCGATAAAATGGTGGAAGGCGTTGTGCGAATGGGAACAACTTATGAATGGACAGTTTCAATTAACAGTGAAAATATTTTCGACGGTAATACGGATATTCATTTTGTTGCATTTGATAAAGCGGGAAATTACACTAAAGAATATATTTTCTACGGCAAAGTTTCTAATAATGCGCCTCGCATTGCTGGTGTGACATTCGGAACGGACAATAACGGAAATGATACAGTTGATGATAACGAACTGAACGCCGGATTTAAAAACATTTATGATGCGACAGCTTCCGTAAGTGACGGACGGCTTGAAGGTGTGGGAACAAACGGAAAATTACCGAACGGAACCAAAGTTACCGAACTGAATTTGCCGCTGGAAGGAACAAATGCGCTTACTACAATCAAAGGGCTTACTTTAACAACTGCTAAGATTGTAGGCGGAAATTCAGGTTTGAAATGGCAATGGTGCGTCGGCGGAGGAAATTGGTCGGCGTTGAAAACTTTAAGTTCCGGCTCCTCTTACGGTGACGATATTCGCAGTGAAACGTTGGAAATGAAAATTACAATGGCAGATTTCTTGAATGCCGGAGTGGGCAACAATGACGACACAATGTTGAAATTAAGAATTTGGGATGAAACCGAAGGATTTACAGCCGGAACAGACAGTCAGTATGCACAAATAAACATCAGAGTAAAAACTGTTCTGGAAGATAATAAAAAGCCTACCGTGACAATTCTGCCGTTCTATTGGAACAGTGCAAAGGAAAATTCTTTGTATCAGAATAGTTCTGTTAATGGTCATATAGAGTTGGAAAGCGATTTGCCGACAGCGAAATTTACTAAAGGCGGATCAGGCATTTTTGACCAAGATCCGAAAGTTTCCGGTAAAATAACAATTGAAGGAACGGCAGATGACAATGTTTTGCTGAAAGCTTTAAAATTGCAGATTTCGAATTTTGTAGCAACGCCAACAATTGTTGCGCAGCGTGATTCTAACGGAAAATGGAATTCTGCCGGAAATATAGAAAGCGACGGCTGGGCTTGTGAAGTTTATGACGATGAGTTTACTCTAAGCGGTAATACGATTAAATGGAAGCTGCATTGGGATACCGAAAAAATTACAAATCATGCGCAAAAAGATGTTAAGGTAATCATGACAGCCGAAGACCGCGGTAAGGCAACGGCAAGCGGCAGTAATGTAACTTATACATCGAATACTTCTGATTCTAAGACTTATCAGGTAGATGTAGTGCCGTATATTACAGAAGTAAAAACATATTTAAGCAGTATAAATAAAAAGAATCCGTCAGTTTACAACAGAACTGCGCGCGGTCATTATCCTGTAAAAGACGGTGAGACCGTAACTTTTATCGGGTTTAATTTGGGAGCCGAAACAAGTGCCGTTATTAATCAAACAGGTGAATTTAAAGTAACGGTGAACAGCATTGATTCATTGAATAATTTGAATTCAAACAATGCTAAAGGCAACTATGATTTTGATATTGCAGATGATGATTATGCTAATGCTTACAACCGCAAGCCTAACAATTTGAACAATAATTTGCTTGATGATGATGTTTATTTTGATGTTTGGCAGATAAATTCAAAAGCGGCTGCGCCTGTCAGCGGAATGATTGAACAGCCGGTTATGAAAATAAGTCCTGTTTCCGGAATGGTAGGCTTTGCGTTTGTGAACGGACCGCTGTATTTCAGTATGGGCGGAAAAGAAGGCGGAACAGAATATTCTGCGCAGTATTGGATGGGAAGTTATGACTTCTTTACATCTGTAGGTTTTGCTTATGACAAGCTCGGTTACAGTTATGGATGTGCTGCCGGCGGTGATATTAACAGTACATCTGCCGATAAGTTCCAGTTGATGACAAGTCGATGGGGAAGAGCAAGAATAGATCAGAATGGTTCTTATAGCAATAATAATTCTTTGATAATGGAATCTATTGGACAAAAGGATGGCAACGGCGTGAGAATTTTTGATAAACAGCGTATAAAATCACCGTCATTTGCCACTGCGGTTCATGGAAATTCTACAAACTTGTATCTTGCATATTACGATAATATAAATGATGAAATCCGTTTTAAATATGGAAGAACAAATTCAACTCAAAAAACAGAATTTGGAAGTTTTAAAGATTATGATCTATCAAAGGATGTTTATGTATATAGAAATGGTTGTGTAAGTATGATTGCAGGAAGCAATACTGGCAGAAATGCAGGGGAGTATGTTTCAATTGCAGTTGTTTCAAAAGAAGAAACTGCTGTTGATGATGTAGTTGTTGCAGTCTGGTATGACGCAACTGACCGTTGTCTGCGCTATTCTTACAATAAAACTCCAACTGTTGATAGAAATGCAAACACTAATGCTGACGGTTGGTCAACTCCAGAAACTGTATTTACAGGCGATATGGAAAATGCCGGCGAATGGTGTCAAATTATGGCAGACAAGAGCAGAGGAATTCATATTGTGGCTTATGACCCTATCAACCTTGATTTGGTTTACGCATATAAGAGCAGTTATCAGGCTCCTAGCTTTGAAACTTGCATTGTAGACGGTTACGGAGTTGTCGGTTCTAACTTGACACTTGATGTTGCAAAGAATGCAGGCGGAAAATGGATTCCTTACATCGGATATTATGCAACTTCATGTGTAAAACCAAAAGTTGCATATCTTGCTGATACAGCGTCAAACGCTCCGGCAGGAACAATAGAAGATGAAGTTACAAAAGCTTGGGAAATTTCTGTAATTCCAACGACAAATATAATTCCTTTGGGAAGTCAGGGAAACAACAAAATGAATGTTGGCATTTGGAAAGATAAAGACAGTTGGCAAATAAAGAATTCTGTAACAGGAACTAATACGGGTTCTCATTCAGGTTCTTCATACGGTGCAACTTGTTGGGATAAAGTTTACGGCAATGGTACTGCAAATCCGATTATGGGATATGCGATAAAATCAGGTGCTGCCGGTTATATCGAAACCGCACAAATGAAGTAAAACGCAGTTTGCATTATAATGTATTGTCGGGCGGTAATTTTTGGTTATCGCCCGTTTTTTTTCATTGTCGAGCATGAAATCCTTGTGTCATTATCCGGACTTAATGTTTATTGTCATTATTGGGCGTGACCCGATAATCTCTTGTACGGTAAGTTGTTTTCTCGGTGGTTTACTGGTTCGATGACGTTGAAAACTTACTGTTTGTAAAAGCTGAATTGTATTTACCGGTGAAATTGTATTATATTTTTTATAAATGAGGAGGTTTTAGTATGATGATGGCGGTAAAAGGTTATTTTAATGGGGAAAATATTGTTACAGATGAAAAAATCTCGCTTCAAACAGGTCAGAAAGTTATCATCACAATACTAGAAAATCCTGTTGCAGCTGCTTTGCAAAAGTTTCAGTCAAAAATGAAAGATGAAGTGAAGAAAAATGGTTTTGATTCAGAGGATGACATTGCCAATTGGATTACAGAATCACGCAAAATAAGTTCTGTAATTCCTTTTGAGGAAAACTGCTTTAACTGATTTTCAAGTTCAGAAGACTTAAAACTGTATTCTGTTTTCACAAAAGTTCAATTCCCTGTTTTTTACAGTTTTCAACTTCTGCCTGTGGCCATACGCTGACTTGAGTTTCGCCGATGTGGGCTTTTCTTAAAAGGAACATGCACAATCTTGACTGACCGATTCCGCCGCCCAAAGTTTGCGTAAGTTCACCGCGAAGAAGTTTTGCATGAAAATCAAGTTTTGCACGCTCTTCACAGCCGCGTTCTTTAAGCTGCTTTTGCGAACTTTGAGGATTTACTCTTATTCCCATTGAAGAAAGTTCAAGCGCATGACCGATTGTTTCATCCCAAACAAGAATATCGCCGTTAAGACCAACGTGTCCGTCGCCACATTCTGTAATCCAGTCGTCGTAGTCAGGAGCCCTTCCGTCGTGAATTGTGCCGTCCGGAAGTTTTCCGCCAATTCCGGCAATAAAAACTGCTCCGTACTTTTTTGCAACTTCATCTTCACGCTGCTTTGGAGTTAAGTCCGGGTACATTCGCATAAGTTCATCGGAATAGATGAGTTTTATTTCCTCTGGAAGAACAGGTTTAATAGAAGAATATCTGTCGTAAATAAAAAATTCTGTGCGTTTTAGGCAGCGAAAAATCTTTTTTACAATGTCAAAAAGATAAAAAATATTTCTGTCTTTTTCGTCGATTGCCATTTCCCAGTCCCATTGGTCAACGTAAATCGAATGAACGTTGTCGATTGTGTCATCCGGACGAATGGCATTCATGTCGGTGTAAATTCCAAAACCCGGAGCAA
>JBNMHA010000085.1:0-9928 GCA_050872545.1 Spirochaetales bacterium
CACAAAAGCCCAATGCACACATACGTCGACCACAAGTCTTTAGCTTTGTACGCAATAGATAAACCTCGGAAAAAGTAAATTCCATACAGAAACAACAGCAACAAACTTCCGATATAGCCAGCTTCTTCTGCAATTACAGGAAAAATAAAATCGGTAGCCTGTTCCGGCAAGAATTTATTCTGAATCATCTCACCTTGCTTCCAGCCTTTTCCAGTAACACCGCCGTTGCCTATCGCTGTCATTGACTGGATAATATTGTACCCGGTATCTAATGGATCAACATACGGATTGAAGAAAATAAGCAATCTGTCTTTTTGATATTGCTTCAGAAATTTATTCGCAGGATATGAAAACATTAATCCGACAAATATGAATGAAGCAAAAAATACATACCAATAAAATATCGGTTTAAAATTAGCGGAAATTCCTTTGATAATATCAAAATAAGCCAATACACAAAGCGCAATTGTAACAACAAAAAATAGTGTAATTACAACTATGTATTTGTAGTTCATAATAAGGTAAACTATTTCGCTTTCGTTATTAAAAAACAAGCTGTTTAATGTGGTCACCAGCGGAACAAAAGAAACTGCTGCAAATAAACCTAATGTGTATAATAAGTAACGTTTTCGCACACCGGCAACAAAAGATATTCCGAAGAAAATAGGAATAAACACAAGTGCTGAACCTAAATCCGGCTGAATAATTACAGCTCCTACTGCTATCAGTGCAATCAAACCGGCTTTGCAGTAAACTTTTAAACTTTGAATTTCCGCTTGATTTGCTGCATAAAATTTTGAAAGGAACAGCACTGTTGCAATTTTTAGAAATTCGCTGAACTGAATGGAAAACCCCATTATTATAAAACGCCGCTGCCCTTTTACACTCGGAAATAAAAGAGTCAGCATTAAACCGACTAAACAAGCGATGTAGAAATAAAATGTAAATGATGAAATTTGATTTGGTCTCAAAAAAAGTACGCCGAAAAACATTATCAAGCAAACAATTGCAAATAATATCTGCTTCAAATATTCTGTTCGTAAATAAAGCTGCTTGTTTAAATTAGCGGAATATATAAACATAATTCCGAATACAGTTAATCCGATAACCGTAAAGAACATAAAATAATCAAAATTCCGAATCAGTTTTCTCCAATCCAAAATCAGCCTCCTTTAATTATTGTAAGAATCACGTATCGGATACCAAAGTTTTCTGGCAGTAGTATGGAAATCTTCCTTATAAAACCAAGAATTTACAACCATTGCCCCTACATTAGCTGCATATTTAAGCGGGTGACCGTTTTCATATTCTATGAGAACAACTACTACAATTTGTTCACTTAACGGTAAATTAATAGGTCCAAATCCGGCAAATAATGAGTGAGTCTGCTTTTTAGCACCAAATCCGACTTCCGCAGTACCGGTCTTTCCGGTAAATTCAAGAGGCACTCTGGCAAAAGCTTTCGCTGCAGTACCTGTTTTCACAACATCACGCATAGAATGCGTAAGGAACTGGAATGTGTTTTTTGAATAAGGAACTTGCGTTAATAATTCCGGAACAACTTTCTGCTTTACATCGCCGGTTTGCCCGTCAAGAATCTCTTTTACAATATGCGGTCGATAAGATTTCCCCTGATTGGCAATAACACTTATGTAATCTGCTAACTGAACAAGAGTTGTTTTTACATCGCCCTGCCCTATGCTTGTAATCAATGTCAAACCGCCGTACCAATTAACGCCCTGCCTTGCAGCTGCTTCAATAGACGGAATAAAACCATTTTTCTCAAAAGGAATATCTACGCCTGTTCCGCGTCCAAGCCCGAAAGACATTGAATATCTGGTAAGCTTTTCAATCCCAAACATCATACTTGTATTATAAAAATAAGTATCACACGAATTAGTAAGTGCTTCATGCAGATCTTGCCAACCGTGAAAATTCCAGCAGCCAAATCTTTCATTACCCAGTCTGAATGCTCTGTTGCAGTAAAAAGTTTTTGATATTGGAACAGTATCTTCTTCCAATACAATTGCAGCCGGAATCATTTTGAATATAGAACCCGGAGGATATTCAGATTGAAGCGTTCTGTTAATAAGTGGAGTTCCCTGAGTATCGAGAGCAAGTTCTTTTTTCTTATTGTTATTTTCTTCCGTTTGCAGAATGTAAATATTAGGGTCAAAATTGGGAAAACTTGCCATTGCAAGAATTTCACCTGTAGTTGGGCTTAAAACCACAACGCCGCCCTTTCTGTCTGCCAAAATATCTTCTACATTCTTCTGGAATTCCAAATCAATAGAAAGAATTAAATCATCACCCGGCGTAGAAGGTTTGCTTCTGGCAATATTTTCTTTATTTACGTTCATCTTTGCATCTATTTCATACGCAACAAATCCTTCTTTGCCACGCAGAACATCTTCATAACTAAGTTCAATACCGGTTTTTCCTACCCAATCCTGTGATTTATAACCCTTTTCTTTCAATTTAGAAAATTCATCATAATCAATATGACCGATATAACCAATTGCATGACTTAATCTTTTCTTTTCCGGATAGTTTCTAATCAAAGATTCGGACAATTCTATACCGGGCAATTTGTCTAGGTTCTCATTAATTTTTATAAAATCATCAAATGATATATTCTCAGCTAAAGTAATTTTCTCACGCTTCTTAGCAACATTTTGCAGCATTTTTTCAAGATCCGGATAGTCAATTCCCATAACTTTGCTTACATAAAGAAGTTCCTGCTGGCGCAGTAAATTATCCTTGCTTAATAATTTCGGGTCAATAACAAGGTCGTAAGATTTTATGTTGTTCGCCAAAACTTTTCCGTCTGATGAAAAAATACGTCCGCGAATAGGCGGAAAGCGAATTATTGACTCTCTTGTTCTTTTTGAACGTTCACTGTAATTGTGGTTCTTAAAAATTTGAATATAAGTCACTCGGAATAAAAGCGTAAGCAATATGATAAATGTCAAAAGCCCGATTATCAGCACACGTAAGCTTATTTCTTTTTCTAAGTTGTTATCGGATGAGTTATGCGTCATGTTTCTTCACACTGTTAATAAACTGATAAATTGAACGAAAAATAGGAAATAATATCATCGACACTGCTAATGTATAGATGTATTTATAAACGAGCGATATATTGAAGTAACCTTGCATTTCTTCCGGTGATAAAAATAAGTATCCGAATCCTAAATACAAAATTATCTGTACTGCAAAGAAAGCTGTTAATGACAATATTGATGCCAAAACCGACTCTGCGTTAAATAAACGGTGCGGTGCTGTTGCAGCGTAACCTATCAAAAGGTAGATTCCAGCATTGAATCCCAATGGCGTTGACCCGGACATAAAATCCATTGCCAAGCCGCCGAAAAAGCCTAAAAATATAGAGTGAAGACTTTCGCCTTCAAACAAAGCTATTAAAGTAACAAAAACAAGCAATATATCAGGTCGCACTCCGTAAATTGTTATGTTTATATATCTGACATACAAAAGCATGACCATTGAAAGAATCAAAAATAAATCTATAAAAAATTTTTTTATCAAAATGGATTCTCCAAGCTTTTAAAATTATCTTTATCCGCATCTAACATCAGCACCAAAACATACTCAAGCTTACTGTAATCTTCCGACATGGAAACTTTCGCTTCGTTATAAATTTCAAACCGTTTCGACGGAACAATTTCCGTAATCGTACCGATTTCGATTCCTTTACTGTAGAAAAGTGAATCACCTGATGTATAAACAAGCGGACTGCCGGCTTTCTCCAAAGAGAAATCTTTTGGAACATACAGCAGTTTAACTTCCTGATCTGCAGTCCGCTGACCTTGTATTACACAATGAGTTCCGTCGTAATCTATCACAACACCGACACGCAGATCCGGATTTTTCAAAGTCATAACTTTTGAGGCAAAAGGCGTTACCGCAAAAACTTTTCCGACTAGAGCTTTTCGCCCGTTTTTATAGCTGATTACCGCCATGTTTTCTTTGATTCCGTGTTTTGAACCTTTATCGATAATAATGTAATCAAACATATTTGCAGGATCACGTCCTACAATCTGCGCAGTCATAGATTTGTAATTAAAGCTGTCGCGCAGTTCCAATGTGTTGCGCAGATCTGAATTTTCTTTGATGATTACATTAAAATCAATCAGCATTTTTCTGTACTGTTCAAGCTCTATCATTGCAAGGTTCAGCTGCTGCTCCAGTTTATTTCTTTCCGCAACGGCATTTACAACACTGTTTACACCTTTCCCGGTAGAATTAAAAATATATTGAAACGGATAGATAATAGAAAAACCGATTTTACCGGCAGAAATACCAACTTTAGTTTCCGTCAATCCTATCAGTATAACAGAAACTATCAGCAGAACAGATGTTACTAAACCGCGTTTATGATTAAAAATAAAGTCCAGCATAATTTATTTTTGTCTTTTTTCGATAACTTTTCCGGCACCTAAAGCCACACAAAGAAGCGGATTTTCCGCAATAATAACAGGAACTCCGGTTTGTTGTGCAATGAGCTTAGGAATACCTTTCAGCAATGCACCGCCGCCGGTAAGAACAATTCCTCGTTCCACAATATCGGAAGCTAATTCCGGAGGCGTTTGTTCCAGTGTCTTTTTTACTTCTTCTATAATCTGTCCGACCGGTTCCTGCAATGCTTCTCTTACTTCATTAGAATCAATTTCCTGAGTTTTAGGCAAACCGCTTATCGCATCTCGACCGCGAATTTCAATCTTCTTAGCTTCGCCTTCCGCATAAACATTACCGATTTTGATTTTTATATCTTCTGCTGTGGATTCACCTATCATCAAATTGTGAACAAGTTTTACATATTTCAAAATAGCTTCGTCAAATTCATCGCCGCCGACACGAATTGCATTGGAAATTACCATACCGCCCAGTGAAATTACTGAAATTTCAGAAGTACCGCCGCCGATGTCGCAAACCATATTTCCAGCAGGTTCATCAATCGCAATATTTGCACCGATTGCCGCAGCCATTGATTCTTCTATAAGATAAATTTCACATGCGCCGGCTTGTTCTGCTGCTTCTCTTACCGCACGTCGCTCAACTTCTGTAATACAAGAAGGAATTCCTATTGCTATTCTTGGTTTTGCCTTTAAGATATTTTTAGGCGAAACTTTTTCTATAAAGTACCTAATCATCTTTTCTGTACTTTCAAAATCTGCAATTACGCCGTCACGCAAAGGACGAATAGCGATGATTTCGCGGTGAGTTCTTCCAAGCATTTTTTTAGCTTCCAATCCACACGCAATTACTTTTTTTGTTCCCCTTTCCACAGCAACAACTGAAGGTTCGGAAAGTACGATTCCGCGTCCTTTTACATGAACCAAAGTATTCGCTGTTCCCAAATCAATTCCTAAATCCAAAGAAAATAAATCAGATAGTTTTCCCATAACCCACCTCTTTTACTCTATAAAAATATCTATAGATAACAAATGTCATTAAACTATTTGTTAAATTCACAATCTTTTTCCGGCTTTCAAATGTCCCGGATCAATCTCAATTGTCTTACGCCACTGAGATCTGGCCTTAATGTTGTCATGATAATAAAGGTAATAAATCTCACCTCGCTGAAAATATGCTTCTGCGTTATTTTCATTTAGTTCAATTGTCTGGTCATAATAACGCAGCGCATTTTCATATTTTCCCTGCTCAAAACAAATTGTTCCTAAAGTAAACAGTGCTTTTTCTTTATTTTTTATTTCAGTAGAAACTTCAGCTGTTTCTTGCAGATATTTCATCGCTTCATCCTGTTTTCCCATACGGTAATAATTCACGCCGATAGAAAGCAGAACCAAATCATTTTTTTCTAAATCCTGCGCTCTAAGTAATATCTGATTAGCTTTTTCGTATTCGCCGATATAAGAATACACAAGCCCGAGTACATAAAGCAAATCAATACGTTCAACACCGCATTTTATCGCACGATTAAGATATTCTATGCTCAAGTTGTAATATCCTTTTCCATAATAGTAATAAATTTTACCGATACAGAAATAAACATTTCCGAGAAGATCGTTTGCCGAATAAACAACCGGAACTTTGCGCAGATCACTTAGTGCAAGTGAAAAATAAACGCTGCGTCTGCTCTCATCATGTTCCGCTTCACCGAGCAGATAATACGAAAAACCTCTGTAGACAAGAAACTCCGGTTGAAGCGGATTATTATGCAGTTCAACGTCCATTTTTTCTATCAGTTCAAGATAACTTTTGTTGGAATAAAGCGCACTGTAAGATTCCTTTACTTCAAGTTTTTCCTGCTTATTATTTTTAATATGCCGTACACAGAAAACTATTCCCCAGATTACGGCACACAGAAGCAACACTATCAGCAAAATATTGAAGAATATATGTATGTAATGTTTTCTTGCATTATTTTTGCCTACATAAGGCTGGTATCCGTAGTTCAAAACTTTTTCCTAATCTTGTCTCTGATAATTAAAACAGTGTTTCATATAATAAATACATGCTGTTGTCAATGAAACAAGAAAACGATTAATTCCAGAAATACGGCTCTGTATTAATATGTATTACATGCGACCGATTACTAGGATTGATTGTCGTTTTCATTCATTGATTCTTTTATTTGATGAATCTTTTCAAGCCGTTTGGCAAGCGTTTGTTCAAAGCCGAAATTTTTAGGTTTATAATAGATTTGATTTTTCAATTTATCAGGAAGGCACTGCATTCCGGTAATCGGCATTTCATAATCATGCGCATATTTGTACCCTTTCCCGTAACCGGCTTCTTCCATCAATTTTGTAGGTGCATTGCGTATGTGAAGAGGCACCGGCAAATCAGGGAAAGCATCTATATCACGAGAAACTGCATCAAGTGCCAAATAAAGCGAATTTGATTTAGGTGCCAATGCATTATAAACAACAGCCTGCAAAATTGGCAAAATCGCTTCCGGCATTCCGAGTGACTGCAACGCTTCCCGAGCAGAGACCGCAACTTGAAGCGCCTGTGGATCAGCCAAGCCAATATCTTCACTGCTGCACTGAATTACACGGCGCATAACAGACATTGGATCATCACCGCTTTTTAAAATTTTCACGGCATAATACAACGCCGCATCAGCATCGGAATTACGCATTGATTTATGAAGTGCGGACAAATAATCATAATGATAATCTCCTGTTTTGTCATAATTCGGAAGCCTTCCTTGCAAAACTTTTTGTATAACTTCCTTTGTAATCTCTATTTTTTTGCCGCTTCCCGATTCATACGACAGCTTAACCGCCATTTCCATAATGCCCAATGCCCTTCTTGCATCACCTCCGGCAATATTTGCAATATCTGACAAAAGTTGCTCCGGGAAGATCAATTCACTGCCTACAGTTTCACGTGATTTTTCGAGTCCCCTCTGTAAAATTTTCATAAGTTCTTCATGTTCCAGTGATTTAAGAATAAAAACACGCATTCTTGACAATAGAGGTGAAATTACAGAAAATGATGGGTTTTCGGTTGTTGCTCCGATAAGTACAATAGAACCGTTTTCGACATACGATAAAAAAGCGTCCTGCTGTGCCTTATTGAAACGGTGAATTTCATCAATAAACAAAATTGTTTTCTGATGAAAAAAATTAAACTTGTCTTCCGCCTCTTTCATTATGTCCTTAACTTCTTTTATACCGGAAGTTACGGCACTCATTGCAATAAAAACTCCGCTTGTCTGTTTTGCAATAATATTTGCAAGCGTTGTCTTGCCACAGCCCGGAGGTCCCCACAGTATAAAGGAAGATAAATCATCATTTTCTATCATCTTCAGCAGCAGCGATTTTTCTCCGACAACGCCGTACTGACCAATATACTCTTTCATTGAAGTCGGTCGCACAAGCTCCGACAACGGTGACATAAAAAGCGGTTTCTGTGCCATTAATTCCTCCGATTACATTTTAAGTCAGTTCATACAAAAAATTTGCGCAGTTTCATCATACCCAACATAAAACTGCTGCGAAACACCAAAAAAACCGAAGCAAAAATACCCAGCTACCTGCCCATCGCTGCGGTAAAACACTTTTGCCGACCGCACAATATTTTCCGGCACACCACGCTTTTTTAAAATATCAGCAACTTTTTCTCGTCCTTTTGGTGTATTGATTTCATCATTGTCGGATATTGTGCGCATTTCCAATTTGCCACATTCTGGTGAAAAAGCAAAATCTCCGGGGTTGTATTTCCCATTAATAATGCAAAATTGTGGATTATAATCTATCGTTTGCGGATAAAACCACAAATAAGCACCTTTTGACTGAATTATCATGTCGTTTTTTCTGATGTTAATATTATTATGCGCATTCATTACGTATTCTGTAAACTGTCGACCGGGCTGAACATTGAACCGATAACAAATTTTTTTCACTATGCCGGCACGAATTGCTGCATGTTCTGCATAAAATTTTCGCTTGTCAATGCACCAAACATTACCGTATTGATGAAACAAAATTTTTTCCAGACGTGCCGAAATTTCCTGTTCCAAAAACTGCACATCATTATCGATAGCCGCAAAAACAGCGGAAAATGACGCTTCCAAATTACCGGATAAAGTTCTCAAAAGTGGAATAACTTCGTTTCGTATTTTGTTGCGCTTATAAATCGGCAAACTGTTTGTTTTATCCTCGACATATTCAACAGAAAACGCATTTGCATAATTGTCAATTTCTTCCCTTGTCACAGTCAGCATTGGTCTTATAATGTCATGATTTACCGCCGGAATGGAAGAAAGTGACTGCAAATTGCCACCGCGCAGAAGATTAAGAAAAAAAGTTTCTATTTTGTCATTTATATGATGAGCCGTAGCGATAAAGCCGTATTTTTCACGCCGCAGAATTTCCTTAAAAAAATTATACCGAATCTCACGTGCTTTATTTTCTATATTGCCGCAGTTGTGCCATTCATTTACATCAATAATGTGAACAAAAAGTGGCAGTCCGTACTTCTCGGCAACCGTTTTTCTTACAAAAGTTTCTTCTTCTGCTGAATCTTTACCGCGCAAGTTGTGATTAACATAAAGCACGCCCAAACGTTTACCGGGAAGATTTTTGCTTAGCACATCAAGAAGCACCAGACTATCACGTCCGCCCGAACATGCAACAAGAAGTCCTTGCTCCAGTTTTTGTGAATCAAGTGAGTTTAGGAAATTGTTAATTTTGTGACTGATTTTTTCCATTAAAAAGACTCATTGCCTGTGCCGTATTGCCGTGAACAATCCACTCAAGAGATTTCTCAATCTGCACAAAAGTTTCATCATTAAAAGTTTTAAGCTGCTCTTCTGAGAAATTTCCCAAAACAAAATTAACAAGTGTACCGTGAACTTCCGGTGCGCCTACTCCGATTTTAATTCGTTGGTAATCCGATGTTCCGAGTTCTTTCTCAATATTTTTTAAGCCGTTATGACCGCCGGCACTTCCTCGCTGACGAATACGAATAGTACCGAAAGGCAGCGAAATATCATCATAAACGACAATCATTCGCTCTCTGTCAATTTTGAAAAATGATAAAGCAGATGTAACTGCAAGACCGCTTAGATTCATAAATGTTTGCGGTTTTAAAATAATCACGCTTTCGCCGAAAATAGCTCCCTTTGAAAAACAGTAGTTGTTTTTTTTCTTGAAGTCATCAAAACCATTTTTTTGTGCCAGAAAATCGGCAAACAGAAAACCTGCATTGTGGCGATTGTATTGATATTCTTTTCCGGGATTTCCAAGACAAGTAATTAAAAACATAAAATTTCCGTATTAATTAGTTTGCCTTTTATAAAGGAAACATTTCAATTTTGCAAGAGATTGTCGGATCAAGTCCGGCAATGACAGCCTGTTTTATGTCATCTTCGGGCTTACATTTTCGTGTCATTCTCTTGCTTCCTTTTTTATGTCATTCCCGTGCTGGACACGGG
>JBNMHA010000086.1:0-9887 GCA_050872545.1 Spirochaetales bacterium
ATATATGTGAATATATGTCCGGTGATCATAACGAGGGTGTCCACCTGTTCCCATTCCGAACACAGAAGTTAAGCCCCTTAGTGCCGATGGTACTGTTTCTTTCGGGAGATGGGAGAGTAGGAAGTTGCCGGGCTTTTTTTTTATTTCTTCACACTTCCTCTTATTCCTCATTAATGCCTAACATTTTATACCTTCAACTCATCGTATGGCAATTTGAAGCAAGTTTTTGAATAAAATGTTAAAAAAATAAAAATACATTGTCTTAATTATCTTTTTTTTATACAACAAAAAGAACATCTTTATTTAGTCTAATTTTGGCAAAAAACATTTCAAAAGGTTTTTACTTATATGGATGATGCTTCTAAAAAGAAAATTAATTGGATTTCTATATTAAATTATTTCATTTTTTCCTTTATTGGCTGCATTTCTACAATCTACTGTGTTGTAATTAAGTGTAATATCGTAGTTGCTTCCAGTATAGTTGCGATTATTTTGTCCGTTTTGGCAATAACTGTACAGGATGAGCATAGTTTTTCATTGGCAGGATTTGCCGGTTCGTTTGCGGGAATGACAGCACCTTTTCTTATTTCAGGGATTCCAAATGATTACGGAATCCATTTTTTTGTTTGCTCACTTTTGTTGTCTTTAACAGTTGCATTTTTATATTCATTCAGTGAAATCATAACAGTTTATTATCCCAAAGTTTTTTTTGACGGCTTTGGTGGAAGACTCGGCTTCATAGCATTTATTTCCGTATTGCTTTATTTGTTGTTGTTTCGCCGTTCTGGTGATATTAAGTTATTTCAGTTTAACAGCATATCGTTAATTTCTTCTCCGGTAAAAATCTTTTTGATTTTAGCAGCCTCATCGGGCGGAGCTATGGTTTCTATGGAAGTAAAGCAGGCAATGTCTTCATTGAACGAAAATTATAAAGTTTTGTCAGTAGCATTAGCCGGAATTATTGGCGGTGTTTTGATAACAAAAATTCCAGTGCTTGGTCATCATTTAGCATGTGCTTGGTATGCCGGTGCGTTTGTCGGTATGAGTTCTTACTTCATTTTGATGTTGAAGCGCCATTTTTTCTTTGCCGGTCTGTTTTGTGGAATATTTTATGCGCTATGTGAACATTTTTTTGTGGGAGTTGGCGGTAAGCTTGGTTTTATTTCGTTTATAAGTGTTTTAGTAATGTCCAGAATTAATATGTTGATTTCCTATATAAAGCAGCACAGTGCAAGCGTGGACATAGAACAACTTTCCAGCGGCGATATATCAAATATGAGTGTTGATGATGATTTTGCACAAAAATTGGTAGAATCATTAATGCAAGCGAAAGAAAAAGGGACTGAAAATATTCATCTTGATAATATGGAAATCGGAAGTTTTGTTATTGGAGAAAAAGAAGAATATACCGCAAATAATGAAGTTGAAAACATTAATCAGGCAGGATACGAAAATCTTGGTAAAGCAGAGAAAAATTGTGCTGATTTTCTGAATGAATCCGGTGTGCTACGATGGTTTTATGTGCAGGAAATGATGGGGTATTTTTCCATTACAGCTTATAAAAATATATCAACAGAAACTTTCAATAGTTTCAATTTTCCTTATACTACAAGTTTAGTTGCTAAGTTACTAAGTGAACAACGTGTTGTGGGATTTACTCAAAATGGAATAAAACAAAGTTTTTTTCAGTCACGAATTTCTGAAAGCGATAGAAAAAATTGTTCATATTTGGCACTGCTTCCTAAGATTTTAAATAGAAAGCTCACAGGAATATTTTTTGTTTTTTATGAAAATGATAATAGTGAATCTTTAATAGAACATATTGATTTGTTAAAACAATATTATCAATATTCATTTGTGAAAGAGGAGAAAGAATGAAGAAAATATTTATGTTGTTTGCAATCTTGTTTCCTGTTTTTTTGTATGCACAAACAGATGTTGTTTCACTGGTAAGGGAAGGAAAGTTTAATGAAGCTCGGAATGACTTGCAGGCAAAAATAGAAAACGGAGATTTATCATTTGAAACTTTGGAAATGCTTGGTAATGTAACGTTTCAAATAAGTGAAAGCAAAGGCAGCAAGAAAAACATTATTGAACTGATTGACTGGGCAATGCCGGTATTGGAAAAAAATGCTTTCCGGCAAGATTTTTCATCGGCACAACAGGCTAGAATTTTTCACAAATATAATACTTTGTTCGCTAAGAAAGCCCAGCTGCAAGGTGCAGCTGCTGCACTTAAAGTTTTGCCGCAGATATTTGACAATGCAGATAAAAGCATTGCACTTGATCCGGATTTTGCAGAACCGTATTTTGTAAAAGTTTCTGTTGATGATGAAGTACCGACTTTTATGGGAGATGTTGCAATGCGCAGAGAAAATGCCAAATATCGCATGGGAATTAACATTGAACTGGCACTTGAACGTGACCCGGAAAATATTTACTTTTTGTCACAGGCAGCAGCAGCTCTTATGAGACGTAATTGGTCTGTTGCAACCAGAGAAAAGAATGCAGGTAATGCTGTTAAGAACAAAATGCTGCTGCTTTCAGATAAGGAAGAAGCAAGAATACTTTTGGCAAGAGCTGTAGCAGCTTATAATTCAAAACAAAATCCTTCTAAAATTGAGACGGAAAAATATGAACAGGCTTTGAAACTTCAAGCTAAATTACATTAATTTTTTATAGGAGCAAAAAATGAGGAAAAATAATTTTATTCTGGTGATGTGTTTTTTATTTGCTTTTTTGCCTATCGGAAGTTTTTCACAGGAAATGATTTCGCTTACGGCAATGGGAAATGACAAATGGTATTCAAATTGCGTATTTTACGAATTGTTTGTGCGTTCTTTTAAAGATTCCAACGGCGATCGTTACGGAGATTTTAACGGCGTTACGTCAAAACTGGATTATTTAAAAAGTTTGGGAATCGGTGCGATCTGGCTTATGCCTATTCATAATTCCGATGAGCATACAAATAATTATGACCCGGTAGATTTGATGGCAGTTGATCCTACATACGGAACAATGGAAGATTTTCGTAATCTACTGGAGGAAGCGCACAAATGCGGAATCAGAATTATTTTGGATTTGGTATTAAACCATACATCTTCAAAACATCCGTTTTTTGTTGATGCAAGCCGAAATAAAAACTCACCGTACAGGGATTGGTATATATTTCAGGATGAAAAACCGGAAGGTTCTTGGGGAAAATATTGGCAGAAGTGCGAAACAGGTTGGTATTACGCATATTTTGCAGCGTCAAAGCCGGATATGAATTTTCATAATCCGAAAGTTATCGAGTATTACAAACAGGTTATAAAGTTTTGGCTTGATTTGGGAGTTGATGGATTCAGATACGATGCGGTCACTATGCTTGTAGAAAATGGCGCAGATAAGTTGAAACATCAGCCGGAATCATTTGCCGTATTCAGAGAACTGCGTGCATTTATGGATAAAAATTATCCGGAACGCGATATTTTTACTGTAGCGGAAGCTGAACCTGAATATACCCAATATTTAGGGAATGGTAATGATACTTTCCATTCTGTTTTTAACTTCAAATACAACAATACAATTATTCGTACTGTTAAAAACGGCAAGCCTTACACCGGCAAGGGCGTCAGCATGATTGAAACTATTGCCGAAAATTATGCAAAAGATTTGAAAAATAAAACAGGCGGTTTTTACGGTACGTTGCTGTCAAGTCACGATTCTTATGGAGGCAACCGTCCGTTTCAGCAGCTTGGCGGAAATGTAGGCAAAACAAAGCTTGCCGGTGCAGTTTATTTGACATTGCCGGGAATCCCTTTTATTTACTACGGTGAAGAAATCGGCATGAACACTTATACTGTTTCTAAATACGACAGATGGCTTAGAACATGTATGACTTGGGAAGGTAATGAAGTTAAAAATAATGGGTTCGGAACAGCCGACAGACTGTGGAATCATTTGAATGCTGGCAATGCAGAGGAAAATGAAAAGTTTAATGTTGCAGCAGAAGAAAAAGATCCTAATTCCATTTTAAATCAGTATAAAGCTCTTGTTAAAGCGCGCAACGAAAATTCTGCTTTGCGCTTCGGCGATTTTTTAACACTTAAAACAAATAATGAATCTGTTGTGGCGTACCTTAGAAAGAATGCTGAAAATGAAGTAATCGTTGTTCATAATTTTGCGGATAAATCCGTGCCGGTGACAATAACATTAGCAGAAACATCACCAATCGGTACTGATGTTCATGATTTGCTAGGTTCATCGACAAAGATAAAAGTGAGCAAAAAAGATATGAAGCTTGCAAAATTAGCTGCGTATCAAAGTATGATAGTAAAGATTAAATAAAGTTTATAAACGAGTGTTGTCTGAAAAGTGTTATTTTTAGGCAACACTTAAAAATTATCCGATATAAATATTTCTCGTTTGACAAACATAATCCGATAGAGTAGCTTTCCCTTTCATGATGAGATTATTCGATAAATTAAAAAAGCTGATTGTTTTGGCACTAGTATTTTTAGCTGGTGTGCCGTTGTTTGCGTTCAATGAAAAATTTTCTTACAGCAAAGGGCCGTTTTTTGGAAAAAATATATATCCGCTTTTTTTAATTCATCAGCATTTGCCGGGAACCGAAGCAGCGGTTAAACAGCCCGGAGCTTTCACTTTGTACAATACAATTTATTACTCGCAGGCTTTTTCTATTTATGCACTGAAACGCAATGAGAACGGCGGATACTACCCGGCAGAACGAGTTGTTGATTTTGAAAGTTTTGTGTTTGAAAGCGGCTTTTCTTATGCGGTTAATAGAAATTTGGAAATCGGCGGAATTTGGCGAATAATCAGCTATTATGGCGGTTTTCTCGATGCGTTTACTCAAAATTATCATAATTTATTCGGTTTCCCAAATGCCGGGCGTGAACTTGTACCACAGAATGAAGTTGTTATCGACATGCGTACTAATAACGGAATAGATATTACTCTTAATCATGAAAGCGTTGGTTTTGGAGATATTGACTTGTGGGGAAAATATCACTTCTTCGGTAATCGCTATGTTGATTCAGCTTTTCAGTTCGGAATTAAGCTTCCTACCGGGAATTTGCAGCAGGTTACCGGGTCTGAAGCTCCGGATTTTACATGCGGACTGCTGCTAGATATTTATCCGATAAAATATTTGTCGCTTTTTTTCCAGACCGGCGTTGTTGTGCCGCTGAATTCTATTGTTCCGGCGCAATATCGACCTTTTCCTATGTTTAATGGTTTGGCTGCAATTGAAGTATCGCCGTTTCGTTTTTTCTCAATTATGGCGCAAATGAATATAAGAACATCGCCGGTTACAGGTGATAATAAAGTAGTAAATAATCTCGGCATAATTGCAGATAAAGTCGGTTCAGTCCAGACGAATTTGTTGGTCGGTGTTGTATTTCAATATAAACAGTGGCGTTTTCAGGTTTACTTTGAAGAAGACACATTTACAAATACCGGCACTGATTATACAATCTGTGGTTCGGTAACAACAAGAATTAAAACATTCTGACGAAAAATCGGAGAACAAATGAATACTGATAAATTTAATAAGTGGGTTGCAGTGTGGGGAAATGCGATGTCTGTAACCGACCGCAAGCCTGAAAATTATGCACGTAATCTTACGCTGCGTTATCCGATATTCAGCGTATTCAACGGCAGCGCACTGCGAATTACTCTCGATAACTTTTGCGGTACGGAAGCGGTAACGATAACAAAAGTTACCGTTGCAAAAATGTCCGATTGTTCGGGAGATAAGATAAAGTTTCCCGGTGACAAAATTATAAAGGAAACACTTGCAGCCGTGACTTTTGCCGGGAAAAAATCTATCACAATAGGGGCAGGTGAAGAAATTGTAAGTGATGAAATAAAATTTGATGTGCATGAATATGAATGGATTGCCGTTAGCCTGTATCTGGAAGATTTTACGCAGATGCGAAGTTCTGTAATTGTCACTGGTCCGCTTTCCGGAGGGTATTACTCGGTCGGCGACTTTACCGAGAGTACCTCACTGCCGATGCCGCTTACACGTAGTTCAAACTGCTGCTTCTTTTTGTCATGCGTTGATGTTCTTACTGAAGAAAAAAATAATGCGCTTGTCTGTTTTGGCGATTCCATTACCGCGCAGGATTGGCCCGATTACCTTACGCTGCGAGCTGTGGAAAATGGGCTGAAAAATGTATCGGTTGTGCGTAAAGCGGCAAGCGGTTCACGCATTCTTAGGCAATATGACAATATTACTTATGAATCGTATGGGATAAAAGGATTGACACGCTTTCCGAGAGAAATAAAAGTTTCTGGTGCGAAAAATGTAATATTTCAGCATGGCATAAACGATATTATTCACCCGGTCGGCGTTGATGTAAATCCGTTCAGACCTTGGAGCGATTTGCCTACAGCGGATGAACTTATCGACGGATTGACATATTATGCAGATACGGCGCATGATATGGGATTTAAAATATTCGGCGGAACTCTGCTGCCTGTTTTCGGCTGGCGGACTTATGCGAATTTTCGAAACGATTTACGGAAAAAAGTAAATGATTGGATAAAAACAACAGATAGAATTGACGGTTATATTGATTTTGATAAAATTGTCAGAGATGCTGAAATGCCTGAAAAATTTGCGGACGGCTTCGACAGCGCAGATCATCTTCATCCTAGTGTCGCAGCTTACAAAGCAATGGCAGAAGCTGTTCCAAAAAAATTATTAGGATAAAAAAATTAAATAAAAGGGGGAAATGTGCAATGAACTTTGCAGCAATACGTCATAAGGCTACTGACATTGAGTGTTATGCCAAAAATTTTGATGATTTGGTAATTCAACTATTTACAGGGTACGATATTGATAAAGTTTTTTTGATTTACGGAGATCCGTTTGAATTCGGAATACTCGGAGGAAGTCACAAATGGGAAGGAAAGCGAACCGAAATTACAGATAAGCGCCGATTGAAAAATCATCAATTGTGGCGCATTGTGGTTTCGCCCAAATTTAAGCGATGCAGATATTATTTTGAAATTCACTGCGGCAGTGAAACATATTTCATGCTGGAAGACGGATTTTATGAATCGGTAGATCATTTGCCCGGAATGTTGGAAGGTTTTACATATCCTTGGATGAACCCGGCAGATATTTATACTCCGCCTAAATGGGTGGAAGATGTTGTTTGGTATCAGATTTTCCCGGACAGATTCTGCCGTGTGCTTTCCGGTGATGTTAATGATAAAAAATTGCCAGAATGGGACGGAAACAAGCTTGTAAAAAAAGAAATTATTTACGGCGGAAATCTTGCCGGAATTATCAGCAGGCTTGATTATCTTAAAGATTTGGGAATAAGCGGAATTTATCTTAATCCGATAAACCAATCATGCACAAGTCATAAATACGACACTGTAGATTATCTTACGATTGATCCGATTTTAGGCGATAAAGAATTAATGAAGAAACTCACGACAGAAGCTCATAATCGTGGAATTCGCATTATGCTCGATGGAGTTTTTAACCATAGCGGCTGGATTTTCCCACAATGGAAAGATGTTGAAAAGCACGGAGCCGATTCTCCTTATTATTCTTGGTTTATGGTAAATGAATGGCCGTTTGATGAACCGGGAGATAATGCTCGTAAAGGTAAGTTCTATTCATTTGCGTTTTTTGACGGAATGCCTAAATTAAATACGAATAATCAGGAAGTTATAGATTATCTTCTGAATGCGTGTGAACAATGGGTAAGAAATTACGATATTGATGCGCTGCGGCTTGATGTAGCCAATGAAATATCACATAAATTCTGTCGTCAACTCAGACAGAGAATGCTTAGCCTGAAAAGTGATTTTTATATTGTAGGTGAAATCTGGCATGATTCAACGGCTTGGCTTAGAGGAGACGAGTTTGACGCTGTAATGAATTATCCTTTAGCTAATAGTCTTGTTAATTTTTGGCTTGATAAAACACAGAAGGCAGAAGATTTTGAGTTTGCAATAAATCGTTGTTATTCAATGTATATGGAGCAAATTTCACAGGTTTTGTTTAATCTGCTTGATTCTCATGACACAATTCGCCTTGTGACAAAGCTCGGAAATATTAATTGGTTTTATCAGCAAATGGCAGTGCTTTTTACTATGCCGGGAAGTGCATGTATTTACTATGGAACAGAGATTGCACTGGAAGGCGGTTTTGATCCTGACTGCCGCCGATGTATGCCTTGGAATGAGATTGATTCTGGGCTGCATGATGATAAAATTGCAGTTATGAAGCAGCTTATAAAAATGAGAAATGAAAATAAGCTTTGCAAAAGTTTGGAGATAAAATTTATACATGATAATGAAAAAACTCGCTTTGTTCATTATCAAAAAATCGGCAGTGACGGAATTCTTGATGTTCAGCTAAATTGTTCAGAAATTGCCGAGAAGTTGGAATGTAAAGGTGAAATTTTATTTGCCAGACTTTACGAAGAGGAAATGCTTCAGCCGGGCGGTGTAGTTGTAAGCTACAGGAAAAAATAACTGATGATTCGTTTGACAAGTCAGGCACAAAACTTTGCTTGTAAGATGTGCGGTAAATGCTGTAGGAATTCCTGGAAAATTTTATTGGACTGTGAAAAAGCAGAGGAATATAAAAAACTTTCCGAGAATGATGAATATTTTGCCGCACATTATAAATGCGGTACGGATAATGTCGGACAGATTTTTATTCGTGACTGCAAATTGCTGCTTCCTGATATGCGTTGTTATCTGCATTTGAAGTACGGTGCGGAAGCTTTGTCATCAGTTTGTCTTTCTTATCCGCGCTTTTTTCTGCGGACAAATCTTTTGTTGGAAATAGGAATGTCTTATGCGTGCCCGGAAGCAGCAAAACTTTTGGGAACCGGAATAACTATTTCCAACATTGCGGATGAAACGTATACTCATCCGCTACCGCTGCATCCTAAAAAAATATTCTTAGACGGAAGATATTACCGCTTTGAGGGAGAAGTTTTGAAAATGCTGGCAGATACCGATTTTTCGCTGCGGATATTTTTTTTGCTGCAAAAATGCCTTTCTTCCGGGAAAGTTTGTTATTCGGCATTTGAGAAATTGTGCGGTGGCTTTTCGGATGTTCAGCTTGACTTCGTGAAATATGCTGTCGGTAAGGCGGTCAATTTTCCGGCATTGGAAAAACTTGCGGCTGTTGAAAAATTGGTAGATTTATTAATTGCTGATAACTGCGGTATTTTTAAGGATTATTTTACAAACTTCTTTTTCATAAAAAGTTTTTATCCGTACAGAGAACTGGAAGAAGATATGCTGCTTATGGCACAGTTTGTTTTTTGTATTATCAGATTTTACATTGCGTTAAAAATGAGTAAAGGCGAACCGGGCAGCAGAGAGCTGATTTTAAATGCAGTCAGTTTTGCTGAAGAAAATTTTATGCATATCAATTCGCACGCTGTAAATACGCTTAACTACATTTCGGAATGGTATTAAGATTTTTTTTGCAGACTGCGAAAGCAGGCGAAAAAAATAATCTCTTGTGTGAGTGATAGGATTTTTCGCAAGAAAAATTCCGATAACGAACATAAAACGCCAAAGATTTTTTTTGCAGACTTTCGGTAGAAAGTCGAAAAAAATAATCTCTTGTGTGAGTGGTAGGATTTTTCGCAAGAAAAATTCCGATAGTGAACACAAACCGACAAAGATTTTTTTGCATAACCTTACAGCTCGCAAAAGGCAATTTGCCGATTTCATCGGCGAGGTAATGCCACTTTGTTTAAAGTTTTGAACATTGGTTGTTCAATCTGCAATTCGCGGAACAAGTCCGCAGTTAGAACTTTATTGTTGTTCAGAGAACAACGGATTTCAAGAGGATACTTTCTTTTTTGCGATGAAAAGAAAGTATCCCCTTATAC
>JBNMHA010000087.1:0-9878 GCA_050872545.1 Spirochaetales bacterium
ATCCACACATAAGATTTTCCGTCCTTGCCGCAGCTTACATCTGCACGCAATATGCCGGATTCCTCTGTAATAAATGAAAAATCAGGGAAATCTTTGTGCAATATTTCAAGAATAATTCGCTCTGATTCTCTGTCTGTCTCAAGTTTTAAATCGTGCGCAAATGCCTTTTGTACTTTTATGTAATTATGAAAATTGTGACGCTGCAATTCACCGGCTGCCAAAGCAGCTTTTTTTGCTGTATCACAAATTTTTTTAACGAACTCTGCCGACTCATTCATTTTTTTCTCCCAAAAGTGATTGTTTTTACGGTATACAAAATTTTATTATTATTTATAAAGCACTTTTAAGACCGGACAATATTTTTTTCTGCTGTACAATTTATTTTTTACAGCAAGCCATTTTCCATACGGAATCGAAAAAGAATCATCCGTTATCCCATTCCACTTCTGCCAATACGACGGAATCAGTTCCAAACTTCCCGATGAACAAACCATTCTACCTTTCCCCGATGTTATATAATCACTGTTTCCCATAGATGCAAGAAAAATTGCAATTCCGTACCAATCTGTCATTTCATTCTTCAACGGCGTCAAATCAAACTGCAAAGTCTGCGGCACACATTCAAACGGCAGCGACTTTATTTTCTCGGGCAGCCGCACTTTATCCAAAGAAAAATAATAGCGTAAAAACAAATCTTCCTTTATATATTCTCCGGATTTAAACTGTAAATAATTTATCGTATTTGAATTCCAAGTTTTTAATATAGGATACAGACGAACTTCAAGGTTATTCAGCTGCCGCTGCGCATAATTTACCGATAATTCAAGAATATACTGATAATTTTGATTTTCCGGTACAACTTTAGGGAAACCAAGCAGCACAAATGATTCACCTGTGATTTCATCATCATTTGAAAGGTATAACGCCGGATAAGAGACAAAGCCATTTTCCTGACAAAAAACGGCACCATAACCTAAGCTTGGCATCGCTTCGTGAATCGTATCGGCACGATTAAAAGGCATCCCTGCAAAAAGCGAAACCTCCTGTTCCGGATAAAACAAAACTGTATTTTGGCAGCTTATGAACAAACTGAAAATAATCGCAAATACAGTCAAACAAACAGCTTTATTCGGAATAACGATTTCTGATTGCTTTAATAATGTCATATATCGAAATAAATATTTCAATCAACTCCGGATCAAACTGTGAACCTGCCTGTTCTTTCAGATATTTCAAGACATCTTCCTCATCCCAAGCACTTTTGTACACACGTTTAGACATAAGCGCATCATAAACATCTGCAATCGCAACAATACGCCCCGCCTGCGGAATATTTTCTCCGGCAAGTCCATTCGGATAACCTTTTCCATCCCAGCGTTCATGATGGCAAACAGCAACATCACGTGACATTTTGTCCACTTCATTGAAAATATTAATGAATAAATCTCCGCCTAAAGTAGTGTGAGTTTTCATAACTTCATATTCTTCTTCATTCAAGCGAGAAGGTTTCTTTAAAATCACGTCGGGAATACCGATTTTTCCCACATCGTGCAGCATCGCCGCAATACGCAAAACATCGCTTTTCTTTCTGATTTCGCTTTTTGAAATGTTATGATTTTCAGCCCATTTCTGATAAATTTCAACAGAATACGAACTTACACGCTGAACATGAGAACCTGTTTCTTTCGGGTCACGCAACTCTGCCATTTTAATCATGCGCAAAATCATTTCACGAGTCATTTTTGCTTTTTCGATAGCAGCAGACGCAATATTTGCAAAGAATGAAACAAACAATTCATTTTCCGATGTAAACGGAATGACTTTGCCTGTTTCAGGATCCATAGAATTGATAATCTGTATTACTCCGATAACTTTTTCATCACTTATAATGAGCGGAATAGTAAGCATAGACATTGTTCTGTAATTTGAATTTTCATCAAACTGACGATTAAATGAAAACGGGAAATGATCTTCCAGTTCATAAACATCATCAATTTTCAAAATTTTGCGACATATTGCTACATATCCGGCAATGGAATTTGCATTAATCGGAATTTTTATATTCGAGTAAATTTGTTTTTTATTCAGCTGTGTTCTTTTCATAAAAGTATCATTTTGTGTATAAGCAAAACGCAGACAATTATCCTCGACCAAATAAATAGTTCCGGCATCGGCATTAGTAAACATACGCGCATAAAAAAGCACCTGATCCAACAGCGAATCAAGGTCATTAATGTGGTTAAGCTTCTCAGTTATTTTAAACAGTTTTTGTATTTCTTCTACATTGAATTGCTGTATATTCATCAACTTCTCCACTCATAAAACTTTTTGAAAACACTTACTTACAATCGGTATTTTTGAAAAAAAATTAATAAAACTTCCCGGATAAACAAAGAGCAAAATTTTTTTCATACTGCGCTTCTTTATCATCACCCAAAGCTTCCAAACTCAACGAAAGTAAATTATGAGCCTTCGCATTAGCCGGAAAACATTTTACAAAAGACAACGCTGCTTCTCTTGCCTGAATGTATTTGCCGCTTTGCAGAAAATAAGTACATGCGTTCATGTAAAAATCTTCCTGCCGACAGTCATGGATAATCCGATAAAAAGCGACATCCTGTGTTGCTATATTTTCGTTGTCGACCGGAAATTTAGGATAATAAGGAATTCTCATCGACTTAAACGGTTCGTTTTCAACCAACGATGAAACAGAACGTGCCACACGGTAGCGGTCAAGTTCGGAAAGCGGAAACTGTTTGCAAAAATTTTCTTTGTCCATTTTAAAAATCTCAAAAGTTTTGTCCGCTTCCAAATTAAACAGTTCCTGCAAAACTGCCGCAGCCTGCAGCGCAATCCAACGGTTTCCTTCTATTGAAAAATGCAAATGATCGGAAAAGAAATCATTATCAGGTGCAATTCCTTCGTTTCTCATAAGCTTCGATGTAGGAATGTAAAATAAACTGCGGTTATTTGATGTGCTGCAATATTTTTCCAATTCAGATGTAAGCCGGCTGCGGGTTCTGAATGGGATAACATCGGCATCTTTTGCTTTTACAAGTTGAAAGTACGGGTCACGCCCTTCCCTTGTTTGATAAACAGCTTCTAAGTACGCTAAATTTGCATTATCCTGATAATTTTCCGCAAGTTTACGGCATGACTTGATTTCATCCTCATTGTCGCTTTCCAATGCTGCAAGACTTTTTACGATTAGTGCCTGATTTTCTCCATCATTTTTTCCGGCAAACGGCGGCATATCAAACAGATTCGATACAGGCTCAAAAATTATAACTGGAATATTTTTTTTGCCGTAAAGAACCGCAACTTCATTTATATTATTAACAAAATTGCGTGCTGTATCGGTATCTTTTTTTTCATCCTGCGCATAAGCTGCTCCGGCAAATTGTCTGTCCATCAAAGTATTTGCACCGGACGGAGCATTTCTGCTGTTTATCAGTTTGTCAAACAATTGGAACAATCGAAATTCTTTAAGTGCCAAATAAATTTTTCGGCTTTTATGACTTTTTCCGGACATCGTGCTTATTGTTCCGTAATATTCGTTGTGACCTGCGTAAATCAGCAGAAAATCCGGTTTGTACTTTAAAATCTTCTTTGCCGCATCTGCCACATAATACGAACTCATCGCACTATACCCCATATTTACAATCTCAACCTGCCGCAAACCGGCACCGTCGGCGAGAGAACGTTGCAGAAAAGCACTGAAACTTTGATTTGAATTATAAGGATAACCTTGCGCTGTAGAACCGCCAAGTACAAAACCGCGCAAAGAATCGGACTTCTTTTGCGCAGTAAATAAGTTTTTTTCTTCTGTTTTAATTCGCAATGAAGACGATGGATAATATTTGTTGATAAAAGAAGTATTGTCACGGTAATAAGTCACGCCGTTGATATTAACCTTGTGAAAAGGTCTTGTATCAATTCCAAAGCCGACAACTCTAAGCAATATTTCCGCAAACACAACACACAATGCCAATAGCACAATATATATCGCAAAAAATGCTCGCTCTTTCTTTGCTTTTTCCAAGCTCTTATTTTTCATAAAACATTCCAAACATTTATATTTACAATGCAGACTTAAAAAATACCTCCCTGAAACTTGAAGCGTACCTCAAAAAATTATAGGCAATTTCGGAAGCATACTTCAAATTCGGGAGGCATTTCAAACCAATACTTACTGTTTTCAGATTAATTAATCGGGTCAATATTTTCGTCTTCTTCGTTTTTGTCCTCTTCATCCTCTGATGAAGCAAATTGAGTAAAACAAGCTGCAGCTGCTACAATTGCACCGATTACCAATAAGCGAAAAAGTTTTGCAATCAGAAAACCAGCACGCGCTCTTTTTTGCTTTTTGTCATAAGCTGCAATCTGCTGTGCCACAGTATCTTTCACGATTTCAATTAAATCTTTTTTTGTTAATTCGGCTGGCTGTTTAGCCGGTTGTTTTTTGTTAAATTCCATTTTTTATACTCCTTAATAAAAATGTTTATAGTAATCGTATTTTATCAATAAATCGATATTTGTCTTCAAGCATTTTAGAAAATTCTTCATCTTTCGGCATTGTGTAACCCTTTGCTCGCAGAACATGCTCTCGGTCAAAGTTATCATTAAGGTGAAAAAGCAACTTCAATGTGCCGGGAACTCTGTTTATGTCATCACGAAAATCTTCCAATTCCTTCACTTGTGCTTTTGTCTTCCTTAAATAAACATGACATTCGGTAACTTCTCCGAAACGTTTCTTGCTTAAATCCTCAACTGAATCAATGTTAAATGAAAGCTGGTTTTCTCCGCGCTTACGGCAAAATAATTTCAAATAAACAACTTTTTTAGGCTCAAGCAGCAGCGAGAATTCTTCGTACTGTTTTTTATATATCACCGCTTCAAATGTTCCGTAATTATCGGAAATTGTAACTATCGCCCAAGTTTCACCGGCTTGGTTTTTTCTGACTTTGACAGAATCTACAATCCCGGCAATAGTTGCGGATACACTGAAACCTTTGATTTTCAATGATTTGATAGATTTTGAATCGTACCGGCAATGTTCGCGAATGAAAGTTTTATATTTATCAAGCGGATTCCCGGTAACAAAAAAGCCCAGAATATCACGCTCTTCAAACAGGCGGTAATCTTCATCCCATTCATCTGCGTCAACGCCCTCAAGCACAGTCTCTTCTGTCATTTCCGCAAAATCAAACAACCCCATTTGCCCATGCCGCTCATCTTCCTGACGCTGCTGCGCATCATTAAGCAGCGATTCAAGATTTTCACTCATCCATTTACGTTTCTGCCCAAACGAATCAAACGCGCCTACGCGAATCAAAACATCCGCAACAGCTTTATTTACAACACGCAAATCCACATTTTCCAAAAAATGCGCAAAATCTTTAAACTTGCCGACTTTTTTGCGAGCTTCCACAATTGCAACTGCTGCGACTTCACCGACACCTTTTATTCCGTTCAACGCATAAACAACAGAATCTTTATTTACTGTAAATTTTACATCTGAACAATTAACATCTGGCGGCAATACTTTTATTCCGATCTCACGACTGTGGTTAATGTAGAAACAAATTTTAGCCGGATCTCGAATTTCCGAAGAAAGAACCGCCGCCATAAAATGAACCGGATAATGTGCTTTTAAATATCCGCACTGGTATGCTACATAGGCGTAACAAACAGCATGACTTTTATTGAATGCATAAGATGCAAATGCTTTCCAGTCATCCCAAATCTTATCAATCAGCTTATCGGGATCTTTATCGCCGCAGCCATCGACAAATTCTTTTTTTGCCATACATCCGTCATGGAATTTTATTTTCATTTTATCCATAACGTCGACCATTTTCTTTCCCATTGCCTTACGCAATGTATCAGCTTCACCGCGCGTAAACCCTGCCAATGTACGGCTTAAAAGCATTACCTGTTCCTGATAAACCGTAATTCCGTAAGTATCTTTCAAATACGCTTCCATCATCGGGTGATCATAAGCTATTTCTTCTTCACCAAGCTTTCGTCTGATAAATTGCGGAATATAATCCATCGGTCCCGGACGAAACAACGCATTCATTGCGACAAGGTCTTCAAGCCTTGAAGGTTTTAAGGCACTTAAATGTTTACGCATTCCGGGACTTTCAAACTGGAAAATGGCGATTGTGTCACCGCGTGAAAAAAGTTCCATCGTTTTTTCATCGTTCAGCGGAATTTCATTCAAATCAAAATTTATACCTTCTCTGCCCAACAGTTCCAAACAATTGCGCTGGAGCGTTAATGTTTTAAGCCCGAGAAAGTCCATTTTAACAAGCCCGCATTCTTCAAGCTGCGGACCGGGAAATTGAGTCGTTACGACATAATTCTCATCTTTTTTTGCAGAACCTTCTTTTTCATCCTTTACAATCTGCATCGGAACATAATTCGTTATTTTTTCCTTTCCGATTACCACACCGCAGGCATGAACTCCGGTTTGTCTTGTAAGTCCCTCAAGCTTAATCGACATCTGAAGCAGGCGTTTTTCTTCCTGAGTTCCGTTTTCGTAAATGCTTTTAAGTTCCGCGCCCTCCGGCAACTCCATTTTTTTAAGCAAAGTTTTTCCGGCATTGGGAATCATTTTCCCTATCTGGTTGATTCTCTGAAGCGGAATTTCAAGCACACGCCCTACATCACGCACAACAAGCTTAGCTTTCATCTTACCGAAAGTTATGATGTTGCTTACTTTATCGCGACCGTATTTTTCTACTACATAATCGAAAACTTCACCGCGCCGTTCTTCGCAAAAGTCCACATCAAAGTCCGGCATACTGATACGATCCGGGTTTAAGAATCGTTCAAACAGCAAATCATATTTTAATGGGTCAATGTTAGTAATTTTAAGAGCATAGGCAACTATACTTCCTGCACCGGAACCACGTCCCGGACCAACCCAAATACCATTATCACGAGCATGTTTTATATAATCCCAAACGATTAAAAAATATCCCGGAAACTGCATTCTGCAAATAGTTTTCAGTTCATCGTCCATTCTTTCAATTATTGAACTGTCCGGATTCTCTCCGTAACGCTGCCTTATACCTTCATTGGTTATTTTGTAAAGATACAGTTCTTCTTTTGACAGGCGCAGAAGCTCTTCATCGGAACGCTTATTTGCTTCATCAAAACCTGGTTCTTCTTGCTTTGCTTTCTTTTCCTGAAATTTCTTCTGAATTTCTTCATCGGAAAAAAGTCCGTCCGGCACCGGAAATTTAGGAAGTATAGGACCGGGAAATGAAATTTCAACATTGCACTGATCTGCAATAACACGCGTATTTGACAAGCTTGACGGAATTGTTCCGAAAATTTTTTCCATTTCTTCTTCAGATTTGAAATAAAATTCGTTGCTCCCAAAACGCATTCTTCTTTCATCGGAAATAGTTTTTTTTGTACCGATACAAAGCAAAACTTCATGTGTAAATGCGTCATCTTTATTCAGATAGTGCGCGTCATTCGTTGCAGCCATCGGGATTTTGCATTTATTGGCTATTTGCGCCAACATAGGAAGAATTCGTTGTTCTTCTTCCAGCCCGTGATATTGAAGTTCAATAAAAAAATTACCATTGCCGAATAAATCTCTGAAATAACAAGCAATTTGTTCTGCTTTTTCTGTATCGCCTTCCAGCAGCGCAGACGGAATCTCACCACCGAGACATGCCGACAAACAAATCAAATTCTCATGATATTTTTCAAGCACTTCACGGTCTATACGCGGTTTATAATAGTAACCTTCAGTAAACCCAATGGAATTTAAAGCTATCAGATTGCGGAATCCTTCGTAATTTTTCGCAAGCAAAATCAGATGATAACGGTGTTTGTCCTTATCAAAACGTGAACCGCTTGTCATATAGAATTCCGAGCCAATAATCGGTTTTATCTTGTTTTTCTTACATTCTTTATAAAACTCAACGGCACCGAACATGTTTCCATGATCGGTAATCGCCACAGAATCCATGCCCAATTCTTTCACACGCTTAACCAATTCAGGAATTTTAATCATTCCGTCCAGAAGCGAATATTCGGTATGATTATGCAAATGTACAAAATTATATTTCACAGAAAAATTTCCATCCCTTCATAAGCCGGCACAGCTTTCAATCTGCCGTTTTTATTATTAACAAACCTGTCGCACATTCTTTTAAGCGCATCAAGTTTTTCATCGGTACGATTCGGGTCATGATGAAAAAACATAAGCTGCTTTACACCACTTTCCAAAGATTGTTGAATTGCATATTTATAAGTTGAATGTCCCCAACCGTAAAATTTCGGAAATTCTTTTTCGGTGTACTGCGCGTCATGGATCAGTACATCAGAATCTTTAAAAAAGTTTTTTATACGTTCATTGCTTAACTGCGCTGTAATTTCACCTTCTTCACAATTTTCAGGATCATCGGCAAAAAGATTGCGATACGGTTCATGGTCAAAACATGTACAAATAGATTTTCCCTGATATTCAAAGCGGTACCCAAGACATAAAATAGGATGATTTATGTAAATAAAACTGACTTTCACACCGCCGGGAAGCTCTAGATTGCCTTCTTTTAATTCATGATAACGAGTAATGCATTCAAGTTGAGTAAAATTAACGGGAAAATGTTCGTAGTTCATCTGTCCGGCAACAATATCTTCTAAAGAATTGCCGAATGATACCGGTCCGTAAATATCCATTTCTGTAGACGGCACGTATATAGGTCCAAAAAAAGGCAATCCCATTATATGATCCCAATGAGTATGCGACAAAAATATATGACATTTAACAGGCTTTTTGACTGACGGATCTTTCAGAAGCGCAGCACCCAATGCACGAACTCCGGTACCTAAATCTACAATGATTTGGTAATCAGGAATGTCAGTCAAAATTTGAATTGAAGCTGTATTTCCGCCGTATTTTGATGTTTCAGCTCCCGGTACCGGAATCGACCCTCTTACACCCCAGAATTTTACACCAAACATGCATTTACTCCTTTGCTTTGTTAAATATTAAGGAAAACTTCAGCTTTTTTTACTCCTGCATCCGCATTAAGTGCTGCCTGGTTCAAATCTTCTTCAGTCAATCCCGTAATTTCAATCACTTCCGAAATATCTTCATCTACTGCATAATCTCCCGCTGCACCGGGCCAAATTTTGTTGGAAATATTGTTCGCAATAAAAACAGTAGATACCAAACGCTTAAACTGAGGCTGCGCATCTTCAACATGATGATGAAAAATAATTGTTTCGCGCAAATTTGTCGGCAATTTCCATAAATCAACAATTCTTTCGCCTAATTCGGAATGATTAATACACAAATATTTTGATTCCAGCTGATACAGAGGAAGTTTTTTCTTCTGCGAAAGGTCAACAATATCTTTATATCCTTCGGCAATCACAAAATCCAACGGAAGTTTTCCCACATCATGCAAAAGACCTGCTACAAAATATTCTTCTACCAGCTTAGGATCTATGTTTTGCCTAAGTGCCAAAAATTTTGCAAGAACGCCTACACCTACCGAATGACGCCAAAAAGATGTCATGTCCAATGCGCTGTTTTCGTTTTGCTTTTGGTTTACAGCCGAAATAACGCCTGCAGAAACAACCAAATTCTTTATGGTGTTGATTCCGAGCATTACTATTGCCCTGACGAGTGATGTAACACGGTTCGGCATTGAATAATATGCAGAATTAACAAGTTTCAATACTTTTCCTGTTAATACCGGGTCTACAGATATTACATCATTGAGCATTTTTGCATCTACTTTCGGATTTTTCGACAGTTCCAAAATGCGTGATACAGATACAGAAAGTGGCGGCATATCTTGAATAAATTTATTAATTTTTATCAGGTACTTATCTTCCAACAT
>JBNMHA010000088.1:0-9865 GCA_050872545.1 Spirochaetales bacterium
AAAGTTGCATTACCTCGCCGATGAAATCGGCAAATTGCCTCTTGTCAACCGTAAGGGTTTTATTCAACCAAAGCAACAGATTCCCGTGTCGTTGCACGGGAATGACATGTAATGTAACCGTTAGGCAACGCACTTTGAAGCAAAATAGCACCCCAACGCAGCCAACGGCTGCAAAATGCCTCTTGCGAACCGCAAGGTCTTTCACCAAAGCGCAAAATATTTTCCTACTCACTCTTAGAATTATAAAGCAGCATTGCGACTGCCGTACCGCAGATTATCACATATCCGAGTACACTCCAAACATCAGGAATTTGACCAAACAGCACAAATCCCAAAACTGACGCAAATATTATCTGTGTATAATCAAAAATTGAAATCTCACGTGCCGGAGCATGGCAATAAGCCGCAGTAATAGAAAACTGACCACCGGCAGCCGCAATCCCGGCTCCGATTAACACAAACAGCTGAAAAAATGTCATAGGATGAAAGTTAAAAATCAAATAAGGCAGCACAACAAGACACGAAAAAGCAGAAAAGAAAAATACTATGTATGCGCCCTTCTCGCCACGTTTTCCCAACACACGCACTGTTGTATAAGCTGCTCCGGCACCCATTCCGCCTACTAATCCGGCAAGTGCCGAGAAAAGCGCAACATTTGTAAATGTCGGTTTTATAATAAACAAACTTCCGATGAATGACACAATTACCGCAAGCACTTGAAACAGCGTCATTTTTTCCTTTAAGAAAATGCAACTGAACACAACAGCAAAAAACGGCGACATTTTATTAAGCATCGACGCATCAGCCAGCAGCAAATGACCAAGTGCGTAAAAATTACAGAAAATTCCGATTGTTCCGCAGACAGAACGAATTATCAAAAACGGAATATTTTCCTTATGCTGCGGCTTCCAAGAAATTTTCTGCTTAATCATTATAAAAACAGTACAGATTACAGCAATAAAATTACGAAAGAAACCTTTTTGAATAAACGGCACATCGCCTGCCAACTGCACACATGTATTCATCAGCGAAAAGCAAAAAGCTGAAAAAATTATATAAATAATTCCCAAATACTTGCCTTTTATCACTTTCTGCTGTCCTGCTTTTCTGTAATCTGTGCCTTCTGTCCGGAATACAGCAGCCTGTCATATCCTGTTATAACCAGCTCGCCTACTTCCGCACCAGAAGCAATCGCATAATCTTTTCCATAGCGAGCTGCCAATTTCACTTCACGCATATCGACAACTCCATCTTTATAAATATACATATAATTTTTCCCATACTTAGCCATTACCCACTCTATCGGCACCACAACTCCGCTAAACGGATTTATTCTGATTTCCAATTCAAGAAACTTTCCCACAAACAAACCGCTGTATCTTCTGTAGGAAACTTCAACTTTAAATAACCCTGATGTTCCCTCCGGAACAAGACTTATCGAATTAACATATCCGAAATTTTCCGTTCCTTTTATATAAATTTTGTCATAAAGCTTTATTTTACGAATATCCTTATCAGACAGAAGAAGATTGACTTTGTAAGAAGACACATCACCGATTGTAAAAAGTTTTGTCTTGTCAAAAACCTCACTGTTCAGCACCGTATCAACATAAGCCACAACTCCGTTAATAGGTGACTTTATCTGCCAAGGTAAAAAATCAGCCGAAAGATTTTTGCGCCTGACTTCTGCCAAAAGCATACCTGTACTTACAGTCATTCCCTCTTTTGCTGTAAGTGCGCTTACAATTCCGTTGCCCGGTGAATAAATAGGAATCAACGCTGCCGGTTCCAAGCGCGCCCCGTAAACCAATGTTTCGTAAACGTTACGTTTTGTAAGCTCGGAAACTTGTACTTTCGCAGCGGTATTATCTTTTTTTTCCTGTGCCGAAACCGTGAAACACAAAAAGCAATACATGATAAAAATTATCTTCTTCACTTTATCACTCCCAATTGCTGCAACGAAATATTAAATTTCTTGCCGAAATCCAAAATGCTTTTGAGTAATTCATACTTTACATATTGCAAATTATAAATTGCCTCGCGATAATCCGATTCTGTATCCGATAAAGTTTGGTAATCCAGTTCGCCTTCCTGATACGCACGTTGAGACAACTGATAAGCTTCCTTTGTAATTGTGCAGTTTTCCTTGTGGCTCTCGCATGAGGTCAGCAGCTGATTAATCTCCGTAAGCCCCGCAATTTTTTCTGTATTCTGATTCTGAATTTCCTCTTCCACCGCAAGTTTTGCTCTGTCTGAAATTTTTTTTCCTTTTAAAATACCAGCTTGAACAGAAGAAAACGGCAAAATATTACTAAGCGGCAATGTAACTGCGGCTCTCAATGCAATACTCTGCGCCGTGTTGTCCTGCCATTTTTCCTCCTGCGGCATAGCATCTGTTCCCACAGAAAACGACATTGAAAGATAAGGCAAAAAGCGAAATATATTTCTTTTGTTTTCAAGCCGCTGCTTTTCGGATTCAAGTTGCAGTTGAAAAACCGAAATTGTTTTTTCCGCATCCGCATTTTTTAAATGTCCGATATTCAGCTGTTCAATTTCCGGAAGCTTATCCGAGAACTCAAGCTTTACATCATCAGGAATATTCAAAAGTTGCTTAAAGCGTATCATCAGAATTTGATAATTATTTTCCAACGCCGTAAGCCTGTCGCTGTTTTCCTTATAATTGTATTCTTTACGAAGAAGCTCTATCCGCGAAACTTCGCTATTTCTGTACCCGAGTTTTGCATTGTTCAAACGTGCTTTGCTGTTGTCCAGAAGCATTTTTTGCAATTCTATTTGTTCAAAATCCACTTGCAGTAAATAATAATAAAGCACTGCCTTATTTTTCACTTCCTTTTTTGCAACATCATAATCAAGTTTTCCGATTTGATAATCGTTGATTGATTTGAAAATATCGATAAAATCCTGCGCTCTTAATGACCAGGATACACTTCCGGATAATGACAATGTTGATGAGTTTCTGCTTTGTTCAGCATTAATATACGCATTATTTTTTGCCGCCGCTGCCGATACCGACATTTCAGGATAAATAAAATTCCAAGACGTATCACGTGATAACTTTTTTTCATCCTGTCGCAGTTTTTCAGCTTTAAGTGAAAGATTTTCTCTTATCACACGGTCGACAACATCTTTCAGCGACATCTGCATTGTATCGGCGGCAAAACCGTATACGCAAATAATGCAAAATACTGAAATAAAATACAATTTTTCTTTCATAATCAAATCCTAGAGGTCTGTCACTTGTCATTTATCATTCGATTTTGCTTATAAAAAAAGCGGAATCCTGATAAAAAATACCAAGTCCGCTTTATAAGAAACTCCGGAAAAATCATTATCATGGTGCAGGTGGCACTTCAATATTCGGATCTTCCAGTACATCAACACCTGAATAATCACCGGCTGCATCGTATTTAAGCTTGGCAAGAATATTTGCCGCTTTGTCCGCATTAATATCTTTAATCAATTTCAATAAATACGGAGCTGTTGAGCTTGAACCGAGTTCTTCGGAATATGAATCGATTTCACGCAAAATATCAATCACATCAGCTTCCGGCTGTTTTTCCATAAGTACAGCAGCGTCATTAGGCGGCATTCCGTACAATTTAACAGCTTGTTCTCTAATATTTTTCTTTCTGTCCGTATATTGGCGGTCTCTGTCTTCAAGCATGGCATTTTTGCGGTCAAGTTCTTTTTCACGTTCCAGTAATGCTTCATGCTTTTTATTTACTTCGTTTTCCTTAGATTTAAGCTCATTTTCACGGTTAAGAACGAGTTCTTCCATCAGCTTAACTTTTTCTTCCTTTTTGCCGAGTTCCTCACGTTCCAGCAGATAAATATTTTCTGCCTTTGCAAGCTTATTTCTTGTCCTTGCAGCTTTTATCTTATTCGCACCCGGAACCGGAATATCAAGTTTTACGCCGAGAAGCTGTCCGGTAAAATCAATTACAACCAATCCGCCGATTATCAATACTACAATAAGCAATAAAAGAAGAATTATTTTCTTCATGTCTAATTTTTCTGCCATATTTTTATCCTATCTCTTTAACATCTTTGTGATTTTAGCTACATAATCTTGAGTTTCGTCAATAGCCGGAATTCCATTTACCGCGTCAACTCTGTGCGGACCGGCATTATAAGCTGCCAGTGCCTTTTCTAAATTTCCATCATACCGCTCAAGCATAAGCTTCAAGTATTTTGCACCGCCTTCAATATTTTGTTCTATATCAAAAGGCATTTTTACCCCCATATCAAGTGCAGTCTGCGGCATAAGCTGCATCAATCCCATTGCGCCGGCTCTTGAAACGGCGTATTGATCATAATTTGATTCTGTTTTAATCACCGCATGAACAAGTTCTTCCGGCAGACCGTAACGCTTGCTTACCTGCGAAACTTTTCCGGATATACGTTCATCTTTCGTCTTTTTTACTTTATTTGTTTTCGTAACAGGCTCTTCGTATTGAAGCATTACAGGGTCTAAAGCTTCGCTTCCTGATGTAATATAAACAAAAGGATGATAACCGGAATTTTTCGCTGAAGCTGTTTTGCCGGATTTGCTCGATGTTGACGACGCAGACATTGCCTCCTGAAGACGAGATTCAAATGATGAAACAAATTCCGGTTTCATTCGTGATTTCAGAATCGTTCCCATATTGGTAATTTCCCCCATTCTTTTAGTAAAGTTTTCAAGACCTTGACTTTGCTGTGACAAAGAATCAAAACTAATCATCTGTTTCTCCTGTTATGCTTTCAGAGTATTTGGAATGTGTCACCATGTTCAAAGCTGCTTCATCAATCATGTCAGTTTCTTCATTTTCCACTTCCAACAAAAAGTTTTCGTAAGCTTTCTCTTTAAGTTTTTCTAAAACTTTGCGCTGCTTCATAGCCTCTCGAAGTGCGTTTTCACGCTCATCCAGCAAAGGCTGCAATTCCGTAATTTCGCGGTTGTTAAGCTCCTGCCGACGAAGCAACGCGCGGATATTTGCATCAAACGCTGAAAATACATTGAAATCAGGCATTTGGCTTTCGCTTAAATATTCCTGACGTTCGGCATTTGTATCTTCAATAATGCGTTCGCAATTTCTGTTGTCCAGTTCAAGTGCATTTTTTTTCTGCAAAACTTCCGCATAAGCAAGCTTTGCTTCTTGTTCCGCACGTTCCCTTATTCTAAGAACTTTCTCCAACTTAAACTGAAAACGTTTCATAATCCTCCACTTACAAAATCAACCAGGAACTGTCCGAGAATGACAAATACGCCCAGTTTTTTATTTCATAAAAAGTCAGTTTTTTATTTCATAAAAAACTTACATCTAAAATGTCGGATTCTTCTGAATTTTCATTAGTACCGGAATCAATTAAAGATGAAACAACACCGTCAAGTGATTCCAAGCATTCGTCCCAAGTCATACCGTCTTCCACATCCTGCTGCAAGAAACTTTCCATACTGTCATGCAGCATTATCGCCGCATCTACCATAGGATTGCTGCCTTTTGCGTATGCTCCGAGTGAAATAAAGTCTTCATTTTCCTTATACGCTGCCATAAGTTTCAAAAATATATCAGCTTTTTCCCGGTGACTTCTTTCTACAACCTTAGACATCAGACGTGACACACTCTGCAGCACATCTATTGCTGGAAAATGACGACGCTGCGCCAATTTTCTGTCCAGAACAATATGACCGTCAAGAATTCCTCGCACTGCATCACCTATCGGTTCGTTCATGTTGTCCGCTTCCACAAGAACCGTATAAATTCCAGTAATACTTCCGCGTTCACCTGTTCCGGCACGTTCAAGCAGTTTCGGCAATGCGTTAAAAACCGATGCAGTGTAACCTTTTGTAGCCGGCGGTTCACCGAGCGACAAACCGATTTCACGCTGCGCCATTGCAAAACGTGTTACAGAATCCATCATCAACAGAACATCTTTACCTTGATCCCTAAAATATTCAGCAATAGCCGTAGCCACATAAGCACCGCGCACACGGCAAAGCGCATTTTTATTAGAACTTGCAAATACGATAATTGATTTTTTTAATCCTTCTTCACCTAGTTCATAATGAATAAATTCCTGCAACTCTCTGGAACGCTCACCGATAAAAGCAATAACATTTATATCTACATCTGCATTGCGCGCTATCATTCCCAAAAGCGTTGATTTACCGACACCGGAACCGGCAAAAATACCGATTCTTTGTCCTTTTCCGATTGTCAAAAGCCCGTCAATTGCCCTTACTCCAGTCGGCAGCGGTTCTCTTATAGGGCGACGTTTCATTGCATCACTGGGCAAATTAAAAACCGGCGCGACAACGGAAGAACCTATCATTCCAAGTCCGTCGTAAGAACGTCCAGTTCCGTCAAGCACACGTCCCAAAAGGTAATCGCCTACATAAACAGACAATTCTTCACCGGTGGCAATCACTAAGTCGCCGATTTGAATTCCTTCCATTTCGTCGTAAGTCATAAGAACGGTTTTGCCTTTTTCCATTCCGATAACTTCGCCCTGAATTTCTTTTCCTGATGATGTAATGATTTTGCAAACTTCACCGACTGCTGCCGGCGGACCACTGCTTTCTATAGTAAGCCCTTTCACGCACGTTACCTTTCCGGTAAACTTTATAGGCTCAAGGCGGTCGACCATCGAATTGTATTTTCCAATATCAAGAAGAAAATTCTCCAATGAACTCCCCTCTTTTTGAATATGTTCATCCATTCTTTACCCTCCCAAGTTTAGAATATTGAACTGCTGCAAAATTTCAAAAACCCGGCTGTATGCAGCAAAAGCAAACAGACGGGATTAACAGAAATCAGTTTTCATCCGTTTTAGGTTCATTGCTTTTTACCTGAAGCGGCACCATTTCCTGAACTTTTTCTTCAATTTCATGCAGCTGGCTCGAAATGCGGGCATCAAGCGTACCGAAATCGGTTTCTATGATACAACCGCCTTTATCCACCGTTGTATCTTCAAGTATTTTAATGTTATCGGTTTCTGCAAGTTTAATAAACTTTTCTTTATATTGTGTTGTTAAATCCAAATCTGCAAGATTTACCCGAATTACAATGTTCTTGCGTGACGAAAGTTTTTTCAGCGAATGAATTACATTGTTGATAACAACGTTTTTCTGATTTTCCGAAAGTACTTTAATTACTTTTCTGGCAATTGAAAGCACTAAGGAAATAATCTGCTGCTCTGCTTCTATAAAAATAGAAGTTCGCTTGTTGATAATGCCATTAATCATGTCATGCATTCGCTCAGTAAGTCGCTCAACTTCGCCGTTCGCCTTGCTTATTCCTTCATTCCAGCCGTCTTTGTAGCCAGTCTCCCTTGCTTCATTGATAATCTTCTTTTCTTTTTCCGAAATTCCGTCTTCTATCTTTTTAGCTTCTTCATTTGCTTTTTCGATAATGTTGCGTGCGTCATCTTCGGCATTCATTTTAATGACTTGCGCCTCATCGTTTTTTTCTTTTACAATCGCAAATGCCTGCTCTTTTGCCTTATTAATAATTTCTTCAGCTTTAGCATTCAGTTCAGCTTCACGCTTTGCTTTCAACGCTTGAAACTCTGCTTCAAACGCATCACGTTCCGCATGAAGCTCTTCTATAGTTTTTCCCTCTTCGACTTCTTCTTCTTCCTGTTTTTCCGCAATTTCAGTAATCGGAACAAGTGGTATCATAAAAGTATCATCAGAAGGCTTTACTTCAAGAGAGCTAAAAAAGTGCTTTGTCATATCATACTCCTGCCATTTACATTACACAACAAGTTCATCTTCACCGGCTCTTGCCACGATGATTTCACCGTTATCTTCCAATCGTCTGATAATACCAACGATTTTCTGCTGTGCTTCTTCTACGTCTTTCAATCGTACCGGTCCCATGAAGTCCATATCTTCTTTCAATACTGACGCAGAACGTTTTGACATATTTCGATAAATTTTATCCTGAACTTCAGAGTTTACACCTTTCAATGCTTTAGCCAACTCGGTGGAATCAACATCTCTAAGCACACGCTGAATATCTTTGTCTGAAAGAAGAACAATATCTTCGAATACAAACATTTTCTTTTTGATTTCTTCTGCCAAATCTGGATCTTCTTCTTCCAAATTTTCCAAAATTGTACGTTCTGTGGTTCGGTCTACCAAGTTCAAGATTTCTACGATTGTATCGATACCGCCGGCAGTAGTAAAATCTTCGCTTGTCAATGTTGACAGCTTCTTTTCAAGTACACGCTCTACTTCACGCAATACTTCCGGGCTTGTTCTGTCCATTCGGGCAATTCTTTTTGCTACTTCAGCCTGTTTTTCGTGATCTAACTTTCTGATTACATCCGACGCTTTATTTGAATCAAGATATGCAAGAATCAGAGCAATTGTCTGAGGATGTTCATTCTGTATAAAGTTGTACAAATGATCTGGGTCGGTTTTTCGCACCGCTTCAAACGGACGAACCTGAAGACTTGAAGTAAGTTTATTGATAATTTCGGTAGCACGCTGGGCACCTACTGATTTTTCCAACAAATCTTTTGCATAATCGATACCGCCTGAAGTAATGAAGTCCTTAGCCATCATTAATTCTTGGAATTCCATCAGTACCTTATCACGATCTTCCGGTTCTACTACATCAACACGGGCAATCTCAAATGTTAATGCCTCAATTTCTTCTTCACGCAAATGTTTAAAAACTTCTGAAGAAACTTCAGCTCCTAAAGTTACAAGAAAGATTGCAGCTTTCTGCTTCCCGTTAAGAGTTTTTTTATGAGTCGAAGATCCCTTTTTATTATGCTTATCCTTTCCGCTTGGACCATCGTCTATGATAATATCATCTGACATACTCTATTCCTCGCAATTTATCTCTGTTTTCTGTAAATTGTAATCTCATTAATAAATCTATCGGCAATTAATAATTTTGCAAAAGACCCGGCATAGGATTTTTTTATTCTTTCTGCCGGGTTTTATTTATGCTACTCGTCCTGCAGCCAAGTTCTGATTAACTGCGCTACATCTTCCGGATGTTCTCTCGCCAGATTTACCGCATTTTCCTGCATTTCCAAACGAGCTTTGTCTTCCAAAGACATTTCGACTTGTGTACCTTCTTCTTCTGCACTCTTGAGAGCAAGTTCCCTTGCCAATTGGTGCTGACGAATCTGTTCTTCTTCACGCAGTCGTCGTCTTCTTTCTATTTCTCTCATTATGTTCTTGTAGATTATAGAACCAATAATCAGAATTACAATTCCGCCAAGAACTGAAAGCAATATCCAGAAAATCTGCTGCTGTCGTCTCCAAGCGTCATCTTCTCGCTGAAAGTCTGCCGAACGGTCACGTTTAAATCCTGAAACGGCAACTGTATCGCCTCGGTCTACTTTAAAGCCAATCCCTTGTTGGACAAAAGCTCTTACCGCTTTGATAGTTTCATCATCTACAGGCGTGAAAACTCTTTTTCTTCCGCCGTTTTCTACAATAACTTTTCCTTTATCGTTAAATTCCATCTGCCAAGTACCGTCAATCAGCACGGCAGCTGTAATCTGCTGTATTTCCCAAGGGTCTCTGACAATCTCACGGTTAGATTCACCAAATACTTGATTGTCGATATTTTCGCTTTTAACATATTTTGTAATCTGTTCCAAAGCTCCCTGATATGCCGGCGGAACGTTTGTATCAAATCCCGGAGGTCCTTCCGGTATCCAGTTAGGTCCAACAAATTCTTCTTTTGTATCCTTTTTGGAAACAGTAATAGAATACTTTCTTTCACCGTCATCATAAGGTGTGCTTGGATCATCTTCTTTTAATACAACAGGCAGAATTTCACGGCGATTTTCTTTTTCCTGATCAAAGTTCATTTTTACATCTACCGTAATAGAC
>JBNMHA010000089.1:0-9531 GCA_050872545.1 Spirochaetales bacterium
AATTGTGGGTTTCCCAAGTAGCGGAAACCCACTTTTTTAATTAAGCCGATTAATTTGCGACTTCGGTTTGTGAAAAGTTTTTAGGGGAGACAAAATGTTTAAACAAATTGAGAAATATTTGACTGAAATTGAGAAGCCGGGACGCTATATAGGAAATGAAGCCGGAATTCCGAACAAAAATTTTATCGGAAGTGAAATTCGTATGGCGATTTCTTATCCTGACGTCTATGAAGTCGGAATGTCCAACTACGGAATTAAAATTTTATATGATGTGGTTAATAAGCTTCCGTTTGCATCGTGCGAGCGCGTTTTTTCGGCTTGGAGTGATTTTGAAGAATTGCTGAAAAAGCTTAATTTGCCGCTGTTTTCTTTGGAAACGAAAACGCCGTTGAATGAATTTGATGTTGTAGGTGTGAGTATCCAGTATGAACTTTTGTTTTCTAATTTTTTAGCGTTGCTGCAGTCCGGGAAAATTCCGCCTAAGCGTGCAGACAGAAATGACAATGACCCGATTGTGATTATAGGCGGTCCGGCATCTGTAAATCCGGTTCCGTACAGTCCGTTTATAGATTTGTCGTGCGTCGGTGAGGGGGAAGAAGTTTTGGTTAATCTACTGACAAAACTTCGTGAATTAAAAAAAGAAAAACGTTCCAGAAAAGAAATTCTTAAAGAATTAGCGAAAATTGACGGAATTTATTCGCCTGATTTTACAATGGAACCGGTGAAACGTCAGGTTTATATGGGATTTGTGAATGATACAGGTCCGGACACCGTTATTATTCCAAATATTGATATTGTACAAAATAAACTGAATGTGGAAATTATGCGCGGATGTCCGAATAAATGCCGATTTTGCCAAGCCGGTGTAATTTACAAGCCATTTAGAGAAAAAAACACTTCTACCGTTATGAAATCAGTGGAAAAAGGTTTGAAGCTGTCCGGCGTAAATGAAGTTACTTTTACAAGTCTTTCAAGTGGTGATTACTCGCAAATTTTACCGCTTACCGCTTATTTTAACGATAAATATAAATCAAAAAAGATTTCTGTGTCTTTGCCGTCATTGAAAGTTGAATCCTTTGATACCGGAATTCTTGACAGAATTTCCGAAGTACGAAAAAGCGGACTTACATTTGCCATTGAGTCCGGCAGTTGTGATGGGCAGTTTTCATTAAATAAACGTGTTGATTTGGAAAAGATTTACCAGATTCTTGATGCGGCAGTTGCTAAAGGTTGGCGGTTGGTAAAATTTTACTTTATGATTGGGCTTCCTGATGAGGGAAATGATGTAGAAAATATTGAAAAGTTTGTAGATTCAGTTTTGGCACGTTATAAACGGCTGAAAATTAACCTGAATGTTGCAACTTTTGTTCCTAAACCGCATACGCCGTATCAGGATGTACCGCAACTGCCTTATGAAGAAGCCGTCAGCAGGATTCAAGCTTTGCGCGATTATTACAGAAAAAGTCGTGTGGCTGTAAAAGCGCATGAGCCGGAGATTTCTTACATCGAAGGTTTTATAAGCCGAGGTGATGAAAAAGTTGGACTTGCTGTTTATGAAGCGTTCAGGAGAGGTGCTCGATTTGACGGCTGGACTGAAAAATTTGACTTTCAGCGTTATGTTGATGTTTTTAATGAAGCAGGAATTACGGCTAAAGATTACATGAACGGCGGAAGAAGTCATGTATGGAAAATGATAGATTGTTTGCCGTCGAATGCTTTTTTACAGAAAGAGCGTGAACTTTCGCTGCGCCATGAAGAATCAAAACTTTGTAATCAAGGCTGTGATGAAAATTGTAAAATATGCGGCAATGGAATTTCCAAAAGAAAAGCAGTTGATGATTATAAATATGAAAAATATGATGAAACAGCTAAGAAAACAGATGAGCGATTCAGATATTTTCTTGAGTTTACAAAAAGCGGACTGTCCAGATTTTTATCTCACAAGGATTTAATGCGTCATTTTGAAACGTTGTTTCGTATCGGCAATATTAATTTGCTGATGTCAGAAGGTTTTAATCCGCATCCGAGATTTCAGTTTTCAAGTGCGTTGTCGTTGGGAATTGAGTCGCAATGTGAGATTTTAGAATTTTTTACTGCTGAAGAATATTCAACGGAAGAACTTGAAAAACGGCTGAATGGGATTTCTTTGCAGTCGGAAAGAAAAAATCATGCAGACTTGCAGATTACGCGTATTCGGAAGTGCGTCAATGTAAAGAAAGCTTCGCTGTTTAACAATCTTGCACAGACAGAATATTTATTGTCTTATGATAAAAAATTTGCAGAACAAATAAATGAAGATATTAAAAAGTTTATGCATGAGAAAAAAGTTATATTTACAGATGAACGTGCAGAATATGATTTAAAAAGTTTTATTTCTTTAGAAAATACGGATAGCGGCGTAAAGCTTTTTGTTAATCAGCTTAATCCGCTGCCGAAGATTAGAGTTTTAGTGGCGCAGATATTTCCGAATGTGGAATTTTTGTCGCTTGTAAAAATGATGATGTATAAAGATTTGAATAAGAGCGAGTTGTTTTACTTAGATTAGCAAATGTTGTTTGGCAGATATGCCGGATTGTAAGGAATAAAAATGAGTACACAATGGAATATAACTTTTCAGTTTATCTCTAAAGCATCGCCGAATGAAATGCGAGAAGTTCTTGAAACTTTTTTTGCGGCAGATATTCCGCCGTCGGCACAAATGTTGGAGCAGATTGTCGGAAAAGCAAACGATGTTCTTACGCATGAGAATAATAAAATCAGACCTACAGACAGAAAAAAAAATCCCGGCGGTTTGATTGATTTGTCAGGTTTCAGGTACGTTGTGATTTTGCCGGATCTTCATGCAAGGCGTGATTTTTTGCATTCTGTGCTGATGTGGAAACCTTTTGATAGCCGCAGTGTTTTGGAATTATTAGACAATGAAGATTTTACGCTTCTTTGCCTTGGTGACGGAGTTCACAGCGAAGTATCAACTGTAGAGCGGTGGAAAAAAGCGGAAGAAGAATATTTATGGCATTACAAAAAGCATGAAGCGATTGATAAGGAAATTGCCGATTCTTTTCATTTAATGCTTGCAGTAATGCTTTTGAAAATTCGTTATCCCGAAAAGTTTCATTTTCTGAAAGGCAACCATGAAAATATTTTGAATGAATTCGGCAACGGTAATTATCCGTTTGCAAAGTACGCCAATGAAGGTGCAATGATTTATGAGTATTTCTTAAACAATTACGGAAAAAAAGTTCTGGAAAAATACGCTGCATTTGAAAAATCACTGCCAATTTTTGCTCTGGGGAAAAATTTTATAGCTAGTCATTCAGAACCGGCATGTCGTTATTCACGTGAGGAAATTATTAATTATCATGATGACGGAATACTGATTGATGCATTTACTTGGACTGAAAATTTTAAAGCGGATAAAGGTACTGCGGAATGGTTTCTGGATGAGTTTTTGAATAACAGCTCTGCCGGTTGTTACTATTTTGGCGGACATCGCCCGATACGTGGTCTTTACAACAGAATTAACGGTGACAGATATGTGCAGATTCACAATCCGCTGATGCGAATCGCTTTTTTTGAAGATACGCAGAAGTATCCCGAAATTGTTTTGGATGAATGCATTTGTGAAGTTCCGCTGTTTTCCGGTGAAAATTCTTCGGATAAGACACTGTGCATTGATAATTAGAAAGTGTGAAAGAGGCTTGATTTATGGGTATAGAAATTAAAGGTTATTCAATTCTTGGAAAAATAGCGAAAGGCGGAATGGGGGAAGTTTACAAAGGAATTCACCTTGGGTTAGGAAAAGAAGTTATTTTAAAAAAACTTTCGCCTAATGCGCCAGCAGGTTTTTATGAACGTTTTAAACGTGAAGCTTCTATTATGATGGATATTTCTCATCCTAATATTGTACACATGTACGATTATTTTCAGGAAGGCGGCTCATCATATATTGTAATGGAATATATTGATGGGTACAGTTTGTCCGAACTGATTCATCGCTACAAGCAAATTCCGGTTTATCTTGCGACATATATAATTTTGAAGATTGCAGAAGGATTAAAATATGCTCACAGTGAAGGTGTTGTACATCGTGATATTAAGCCGGGCAATGTGCTACTTTCATCGACAGGTGAAATAAAATTGACTGATTTTGGAATTGCATTTCGTCCGGAAAATCATGAATCCGAAAATGTGACGAAGCAGGGAACTATTTTGGGAACGCCGGCTTATATGTCGCCGCAACAGATTAAATCATCTAAAGATGCTGATGCTTGTTCTGACCTTTATTCACTTGGCGTTTTATTTTATGAAATGCTTACGGCTAAGCGACCTTTCTCAAATGAATTTTCAAATGAAAATATTAAAAAGATTATGAAAGGAAAGTATTCGGGAATTCGCAAATATAATAAACATGTTCCCTTGAAGCTTATTTCCATTATTCGAAAAATGATGCATCATGATTACCGAAAGCGTTATAAAACAGCGGATGAAGTTATACGTATACTTACTAAATTTATTTCATTTCGTTTTAAGGATTTGAACGCGATAAGAAAAGATTTGGCTTTAATTGTCAATGGTGACGACAGCGAGGTTAAATTTTCTGAAAACGGAGTCGGTGTTACAAGCGGACTTTTTGAAAGATTGGCTTTGTATCGTTATCCGGATTTATTTATTGCTTTTGAAGTTGGAAAAATCAGTTTGACAACAGTTCTGGTTTTTTGTGTTTTATTTTTTTCGGTGAAAGCGTGTTTTCCTACGCTTCTTTTGTCATGTATGAATTTAGGATGTAAATATGGAATTGCAAATATACAGGTGGAAAACAGAAGCTTTGATAATAAAAAATTCCCGGATTCAGGCAAAATAAATATTTCATTAAAAAATTTGCATAACGGTGATAAGAAAAATTATACGCTACAGGGAAAAAAGAAATATTTAAGGAAGAAAAAAATTATTCTTCGTGCCGGAGAATATCATGTGCGAATGATGAATTATGATAATTTTACAGAATCGTCCGTTGTTATAAAGCCTTTTAAAGTTCTCCCAAAAAATGAAATATCACTGAGACTGCCGACATTAATATCTAAGCCTGTGAATTTTGATATTCTGGTATGCGACGAAAAGAACGGCAAAGATATAACTTCAAATGCTGAAATTAGTTTTAAAGAAGCAAACGGCAGTTGGCAGAAATATACACCTGAAATGACTTTGTATAATGGAAAGAAATATGAGTTTAAGGCTGAATCGGAAGGATATTTGCCGTCGTTTTCTTATGAAACAGATTTTCCTTTTTGGATACGTGGTTCGAGCCTAAAAATTAAATTGTCACCTATAAAAACTGCTGTTTATTTTGATGTTCCGCCTGTTCAGCTTGATGTAAAAATTAACGGTGAAAATTTTTGGAACATAAAGCTTGGCGAGCAGGATGTGGAAAAGATTTTTCTTCCGAAAAAAGGTAAAAAGAAAAAAATTTATTGCATGTCGGGAAATTATTCTTTTACTTTTACCAATAAAAAGGAAGAAATCGGAATTGAGAAAAAAGTTTTTGTTCCGCAATATGATAAAGAAGTACATATTTCTTTTGAAAAAGATGGGGGCGATGAACTTTGTGCTGTACTAAAAATAAATAATGTTCAAAAAGTGATTGACACGAAATAAGCTTTTTGGTATAAGAAACACATCTTGCGGGTGTAGTTCAATGGTAGAACACAAGCCTTCCAAGCTTGTTACGTCAGTTCGATTCTGATCACCCGCTATTTTTTTGCTCCAATCAAAATTGCTTATCTTTCAATTTGACAATTTTTAATTAAAAATATAATGACTCCGTTCTATAACGGAGTTTTTTTAACTTCACAGAAAAATCAATTATCAGCAAAAGGAGTTTATCATGAATAAAGAAGAAGTTTATGAAAATATTAAGAACATACTTACCGCAAACGGAATAGCGATAGAAGAAATCCAGCATGAAGAAGTTCACACTACAGATGACTCAAAAAAAGAAAGAGCCGCTCAAGGTTGGACAGAAGGAATCGGCAGCAAGAACCTTGTTTTTCATGCAAAAGGGAAATTTTATCTTGTAGTAACTACGGCTGAAAAAGAAATTAAAGCTCGCAAGTTCAAAAAAGAATTCGGAACTAAAGACATTCGGTTTGCATATCAGGAAGAATTGGATGAACATACAGGTTGCGAAATCGGCTCGATTCCTCCGTTTGGCTATCTTAATGAGGAGCTGCCGATATTTGTTGACAATGAAATATTCACCTACTCTTATTTTATGTTTAATCCGGCAATCAATACAAAAAGTATAAGAGTAAAAACTGAAGATTTAAAAAAAATCTATGCAGCCATAAAAAACCCGGTAAAATTTTTCACTATTACAGAAGACGGAATAGAATTGGAAGATTTGACCAAATAAACTTTAAGTAATAAAAAAAAGTGTACTTTCAAAAAATAATTCTGAAAGTACACTTCCGATAATTAACTGCAATATATTATTTTGAAAAATCCCAACGCTGAACTTTAGACTTTTGAGGAATAATAATGTATTGTCCGGCGTAAATGCGTCTTGGAACAGCGATATTGTTTTGTTTTGCTAAATCTGGGTAATACCAAGGATCTCCGTAATAACGCTTGCAAATATTCCATAAGTTATCACCGTATCTTATGTAATGCTTTTGTCCTTCCAATACGTTTACACCTGCCGGTTCTTCTTTTTCTACTGTTTCTTCGACCTCTGTGGCAGGTTCTGGTTCAGGAGCCGGAATTTCTCTTTCAGGCTCTTTTATATCAATTGGGTCAGAAACGCTCGGTTCTGTAATCTGAGTTGATACGGTTTTCTGTGTTACTGCACTTACATTTTCTTTGGAAGAACAGCTTCTGCAACACAAAATGATTAATATAATTATTCCTATCAGCAGTACGGCAATAATAATTCCGAGAACCAGACGTTTCTTCCAAGAATCATCATCGTCATTGTAAATATTCGCATTCTTGTAGCTTGTATTTTCATACTGCAAACTGTCTACATGATGATCTTCATACTTTTCTGTTTCTTCTGCTGGCAATTCCTGAACTTGAGTATCTTCATATTTTGAAATTTCTTCATCTGTCAGATTTTCCTGTGTAATTCGGTTTGATGCCATGTTTTCGATTACCAGTTCGCTTTCCTTTTTGCTTTCCTGATCCCAAGCTTTTGCATACAAAACGCCGTTATCGTCCAAACGCAAATTAACTTCAAATGCTGGTTCGCCTTTATTTGTAGAACGGTCAAGTTCTATCGATAATTTTCCAAGATATTCATTTTCCGAACACTTTGCGCTTGTTCCTTCGTAAATTTCTATTACTGCTTTTTTCTGATTATCTTTTCCCGTAGTTAAAATAACCCGCTTATTTTTTGTTTCACCTTCAGTCAAAACCGGTACAAAACTATCATCGTACAATTTTATCCCGATACTTTTCGGAAGCGTCATATTCCACTCCTGTTGTTTAATAGATTTTTTTCATTTCCTAAGTATAATAAAGTAAATAAAAAGAAAAACAACTCAAAATAAAATCGGACACAACAAAATGAAACTTGAAGTTTTCTTTTATGAAACTAAAACATTTATTGCTGCAAAAGTTTGTCAATAAAAAAGTTTATTTTCTTGATATTCCAAAAAATGTTTCACGTGGCAAAAGGTTTTTATGGCATTACAAAGAAATGTTTTTCAAATATGGACAATATTTTCCGTAAAGTAACAAGTTATTAACAGGTTTATATTATTTTTCTGAATTTATTCTCTTTTAATATCCAAAATAATTCTAGTTATTAACAAGGCGTAACTTGTTTTTTAGACACAAATTACGCCATATTTAATATACTCATAACAAGAAGTTATTAACAAGATATTCGGGTACTTTTCCAATATTCAACAAGTTATTAACAAACAGGCTTCGGCATACTTATCTATAAAATTGAATTTTATTTCGTAATTTTTCTTATTTAACAAAAAAAGTATGAATTTATAATGGATTTTTTTGTCTACAACCATATATTTGTTAAGGAAAGAAAGTATTGGCGAAACACGGAAATTATTTTATACTGTATAAATTAAAATCATTGTGATTCGGGAGAGAAAATAATATGGACAACAAAGTAGCTGTATTAGGAGCCGGTTCTTGGGGAAATACTCTGGCTTTGGTATTAGCAAATAAATTCAATGTAGCAATGTGGGAATTCGATGCTTCATTAGCACAATTATTAGCAAAAGAACGTGAAAACAAACGTTTTTTACCCGGAATTACTTTTCCTGAAACATTAACCGTTACAAACAATCTTGAAGAAGCGATAAAAGATGCTTTCATGATTGTTTTCGCTGTTCCCTCTTTTGCAATTCGTTCTACCGCAAAAAATGCAGCAAAATGGATAAATTCAAATCAAATATTAGTTACAGTAACAAAAGGGCTTGAAGATAAAACTTTCTTACGAATGAGCCAAATTTTGGACGAAGTCATTCCGGAAAAAAAAGGCGTTGTCGCACTTTCCGGACCAACACACGCGGAAGAAGTAAGCAGAAAAATACCGTCAACAATAGTTGCCGCATGTCCGGACTTAAAAACAGCGGAAGTTGTTCAACACGCCTTTATGACCGATTATTTAAGAGTTTACACAAATGACGATATAGCCGGTGTTGAACTTGGCGGAGCAATAAAAAACATCATCGCCATTATTGCCGGGATTTCAGACGGAATGGGACTAGGAGACAACACAAAAGCCGCCCTAATGACACGCGGAATGGCTGAAATTATTCGTCTTGGGAAAAAAGCCGGTGCGAAAGAAAAAACTTTTTCAGGATTAACCGGAATGGGAGATTTAATAGTTACATGCTGCTCCAGACATTCCAGAAACAGATACGTTGGCGAAGAACTCGGTAAAGGAAGAAAAATCAAAGAAATTGTAGACTCAATGCAAATGGTAGCAGAAGGCGTAAAAAACTGTGAATCAATTTATCATTTTGCAAAAAAACTACAGGTCGAAATGCCGCTTACGAATGAACTATACAAAATAATATATCAAGACGGAAATATTCATGACAGCATTAAAAACTTATTCGGCAGAAAAGAAAAATATGAGCATTGGGAATAAAACAAAATATTACACTATCGGGCAAGTATCCGAAATTACAGGAATTAAGCAAAATATTCTTCGTTTCTGGGAAAACGAATTTGATGAATTATCACCTTTGAAAAATAAGTTTGGACACAGAGTTTATAGAGAATCCGATATTGTTATTGTGCAGAAAATTCAGGAATTGCTGTATCAACGCGGAATGACAATCAAAGGTGCAAAAAAAATTCTTTCGGGAAAAGAAGATTTCACAGAAAATCCGCCTGTAGTGGGAAAAGCTATGACAAAATACATTCGTGAAGAACTTGAAGAAATGTTAAATAAATTAAGGAGCTTTCCTTTATGAATTTCATCGGAAGAAAACGCAGTGAAAGACGTTCAATCTATCGAATTTATAAATATCATCAGGAACATATTCTACAGTATTGGGA
>JBNMHA010000090.1:0-9453 GCA_050872545.1 Spirochaetales bacterium
CTTTTATGGTATTACATACTTTGTTTATTTGTTTATAACTGCTTTCTTTATCAGTTAAAACGGGGGAATCTAGTTCAGCTCCATCATTTAGGGAATAGTCGTAAGCAAGAGTCCAAGTTATATCTCGTACTTCCAGTAGATTTCTTAATTTATTCATATTGGCGTGTTCGAACTCTATTTCTACTCCAAAAGTTATATCTTGAGGAAGATTTAGAGTGGGTCTTGGTTCGAGGTAGAGTTTTTCCAACAGTATTATCATATCTAATAGGTCGCTGGGGGAAAGATTCGACAGAATTTCATTTTCTGTGGGTGGTAAGTATTTTAAAATTTTATTCATTTTTACTCCTTGTCTTTTTGAAAGTCACTGAAGCCGATTTGTTTGCCTGCTAAGCTTTGGGCATAGCAGATTCCGGCGTTTACAGCTTCTACTACTGCATTTGTGGAAATAGTAGCACCGCTTAATGCATCTACATCACCATCGTTTTTCGCGGTATTTTTGTCGCGATTTTTTATGTATCTGAAAGATTCCGCTTTTTTATTTTTGAAATCATTTTTAAAGAAATCTTCCTTTATATTGAGTCCCAAACCGGGAGATTCGCTTACTTCAAGAAATTCAATTCCGGTTATTGTTCCGTCAAATCTATAACCAAGCAGAAAAACAATATCGCCGCTGTAGCCGATTGATGAATTTATGCGCATAACGTAACCGATTCCGTTTTCATTTTCACCAAATGCAATTTTTGTATCTTCAATTTTTATTTTTTCAAAACCGTTGTCGCGCAGCACATCTTCAGGATCAATAATTGAGAATTCTTTGGGAATTGCGTTAAAGTTGTGTGCACCGGGAATTACGGCAGCCAGTGCTTTATTTTCAGCTTTTTTACTTGCAATTTCTATGGGCTTTTTTGTTATTTCATAAATGGTACCGAGACACAATGCTGCAAAGATTGTTATAAGACAAAGCAGTGAAGCATCAATGAAAATCGTTTTTGCCGAACTTTTATTTTCCATTTGCTCTGCCTCCTTTTTTAGAAAGACCGAATGCCGCAGGAACTGTTAATTTTTCAATTAACGGCACAAGCATATTGCAAAAAATGATTGCATACGAAACGCCTTCTGCATTATTTCCGAAAAGTCGGAATACTGCGGTAACGATTCCCAAGCATATTCCGAATATTATTTTCCCGAGTGGAGTAATTGGGCATGTAACGTAATCTGTTGCCATAAAGAATGCGCCGAGTACCAAACCGCCTCCGCATAATTGGCGTGCAATTCCCGTGAAGTCCGGCGTGCCGGTTTTCGCCAAATTAGCAATTAATACAAATATGCTGAATGATAAAATGTAGGCGAGTGGAATTTTCAAGCTGATAACTTTGCGGATAACAAGGTACAATGCACCGATGAGTAAAAATAAAATGCTTGTTTCGCCTATGACGCCGCCGGTAAAGCCAAAAAACATATCGAATAAACTAGGCAGTGTTTCTGATGAACTGCCGGCATTTTTTATTACTGCCAGTGGCGTTGCGCCTGTAAGTCCATCGGCGGCTGCCGCACCCATCCAAATATTTGAAGATGAAGCTTTTATTGAAAATGAAGTCATTGGACTTGCAAAACATATCAGCAGAAAACAGCGTGCGGCAAGTGCCGGGTTCATAAAATTGTTTCCCAATCCACCGAAAAGTTCTTTTACTACAATAATTGCAAAAAATCCGCCGACTATCGGAATCCACAGCGGAATAGTAGACGGAAGATTCATTCCCAATAAAAGACCAGTAACAACAGCACTGCATTCATACTGCGCTCTTTTTTTACCAGCAATATGAAAATACAGCAGTTCAGCAGCCTGACAGCTTATTACCGAAACTATAAGTACTATCAATGCGCGCAGCCCAAACCAATATATGCTGAATAAGCATGACGGAAGCAATGCCAATACAACGTCTCTCATTATTGAAGCTGTAGTAACGTTACTTCTGATATGAGGTGATGATGATACATGATATAATTGTTCGCTCATTATTTTTTCTCCTGCTGCTTCTTTTTTCGTTGTGCAATAATACTTTTTCGTGTTTCTTTGAATGATTGTGTAAGTCGTCTGCCTGCCGGACAAACAAATGTGCAGCTGCCGCATTCATAACATTCCATTCCGTAGTTGTTTTCAAATGATTCATTATCAAAACGATTTGAAAAATCCTGTAACCTTTGCGGAATAAGGCGGCTTGGGCAAACAGAAACACATCTGCCGCATCTTATACAGGGCGTTTCCAGTTTTAGAGCCGCTTCATCTTTTGCAAATGCAAGAATAGCCGATGAATTTTTCGTAACCGGAATCGCAGTACTGTACAATGCAGTTCCCATCATAGGACCGCCTGAAATAATTTTTTCCGGCGCAGATATAAAACCGCCGGCAGCATCAATCAATTCTTGATAACAAATCCCGGTAGGAACAGAAAAGTTTTGCGGATTTGCGATTGCGTCTCCGGTAACAGTTATTATGCGCCGTATCAACGGAATATTGCAGCAAACTGCATTTTTTATTGAAATAACAGTATCTACATTATTAACAACAACGCCGACATCTGCAGGAAGCATTTTTGAATTGATTTTTTTTCCTGTGATAGCGTAAATAAGGTTTCTTTCGGCTCCCTGCGGATATTTAGCTTTCAGCGGCATTATACGGATTTTTTCTTTATCTTCAGGTGATAATGTTTTGTTCAGTATTTCAATGCAGTCAGGTTTATTGTCTTCTATCGCAATTACGCCTATTGCATTATCAAAAAGCCTAAGAATTATTTTTAATCCGGTAATAAGATTTTCAGGGTCTTCCAGCATTATTCTGTAATCGGATGTAAGATAAGGTTCGCATTCGGCAGCATTAACTATTACGTGTGTAATCTCATTTTCATTTTTCGGGGTAAGCTTTACATGAGTGGGAAATGCAGCTCCTCCCATTCCTACAATTCCGGCTTCTTTTATAATGGTACGGATTTCACTTTTTGAAAATTTGGTGTAATCTCTTTCAGTGTTGAAGTCCGGAATTTTTTTATACTCACTGTCGTTTTCTATTACTATTGATTCAATCATTGCGCCGGAAGCGGTAAGGCGAGGTTCTATAATTTTTACTGTTCCGGAAACAGAGCTGATAATACATGCACTGATAAAGCCCTGTGCTTCAGCTATTTTTTGACCGACCATAACTGAATCTCCGGGATTTACCAGAGGATTTGCCTGCGCTCCGATATGCTGCAAAAGTGGAAATACCATTTCACCTTTCGGTAAAAGATTCGCTATCGGTTTGCTTTTAGATATTTCTTTTCCGTCAAACGGATGAATTCCGCCTCGGAAAGTGCCTTTTTTCATTTTTACCTCCAATTAACATGCAATTTTAGTAGTTCAAGCAGGAAATTATGTCAAAAAAACTTCAAAAATACTATAAATTGCCCCTTTTTTCAATTGTTTGTTTGATTGCCGAAAGTTTGATTATTAGCAATGAGAAATATTCCTGATAAACTAAAAATCTTGTCTAATAATTATTTTTCGTATATGTTGCGTTAAAAAAATCATGAAGGAGATTTCGGTGGATATTTTAAAGCGTTTGTTTTGCGGTGTAATAATAGGAATTGCAAATATTATTCCCGGTGTCAGCGGCGGTACCATGATGGTAACACTTGGAATGTACGATCGTCTTATCAGCAGTGTGACAAATATTTTTAAGGATTTCAAAAGAGGCATTTTGTTTTTGATTCCTTTGATAATAGGAATGGGAATAGGAATTGTCGGTTTCACATATATTGTAGAATATTTGTTAAAACAGCATACTTTGCCTACATGTATGGCTTTTATTGGGCTGATTCTCGGCGGCTTGCCTATGCTATGGGGAAAATTAAATGAAAAACGTGACGAAACTCGCCGAAACTTCAACATTGCGGATATTTTGTGTTTTCTTTTATTTATGGCTGTAGTTATTGTGCTGCCGCTTATTAAAGGCAACGGCAATACAATGAACGCGATCGAGCCGAGTTTATTAATGGCAATTATTCTGTTTTTTGTAGGAATTATCGCAGCGGCTACAATGATTATTCCGGGTGTAAGCGGTTCAATGGTGTTGATGATACTCGGTTATTATTATGGGATACTAAATGGGATAAAACTTTTCTTTGAGGCATTAAAATCTTTTGATGTTGCCGGAATTTTCTCACAGTGTGCCGTTTTAGTTCCGTTTGGAATAGGCGTTCTCATAGGAATATTCGGAGTTGCAAAGTTAATTAATTATTTATTCAATACACACGGAGTTTCTACATACTGCGGAATTTTCGGGTTAATTTTAGCGTCTCCATTTGCAATTATTTATCAGTCGGAAGCTTACAAAAATGTATCAGTCACTTCAATTATTGTCGGAACAGTTTTAATGATTGCTTGCGCTGCCGCAGCGTACTTTATGAGCAAAATAACCGCTGAATAAAAAAAGAAACGCCTTTGAACCGGGGAGGAAAGGACGTTTCAAAAAATTAGGAGAGTTTATTTAACAATTCTCCGACAGTTTTTATGCTGTCGGTAAAATTTTTTTCAACAATATTTTTTACTTGGCAGCTAATGTCCGGAAGTATTTGATACCGTGTAATTGGTAATCTTCCATTTGTCGTCTTGTTTCTTCAAATAGTAAGTATAGTATTTTTTATCAATGTAGTCGTGTTCTTTGAACATAACAAAAGCATCAACTTTTCCGCTTCCGGCAGTGTATTCTGTTTTTATAATTTCAAACTTGCACGGCAGGTAGCTTATTTGGTTAATCTTGTCTTTCTTTAAATATTCTTTGTATTCTTTTAATATTTCTTGCTGTTTATCGGAATCAGCTTTTTTGTAACGTTTGCCGAATGTAATATCTGAAGAAATCATTTTTTCCAAATCGATATACAAGAAGAATTTTTCCCATTCACCGTTAATTCTTGCTCTTAACATGTAATCTACAACTTCATCCGGAGCTTTCTTTTCCATTGTCAGAAATTTTTCATGCTCTGCGGTGATTTGTTCCTGAATAACACGTTCATCTGAACCGGCAGGGCGAATGTTTAATGTAATACTGTTGGATTTTATTACTTGTCCGTCAGTGGTTTTTCCCAATTTCATTTCTGGATAATAAATGCATTTCAGTATATATTGTCCGGTAATATTCATATCAAAATAATCATTTAACAAAACTCGGTAAGTGTATCCCTCGTTTTCATCAAGGCGCACTACAGAATGGAAAACGGGTTGCACCCTGTTAAAAAAATTGCTATATTCCGCCGAATGTTTTTGCTGCTTATTTTGAAGAGATGTAAGCTCAAAATCGAATGAGTATCTCTTGTCCTGTGCCATCAGCGATGAATAAGAAGCTTCTTCCTTATTTGAAAGTTTCACGTCAATGTATATATCTTCGTTCATTCTGAAGATTCTCGGATGAGTGAATTCTATATTCACTGATATTGGTTGAGAATAAGCCGAAATAGTAAATAATGCAAATAATATAAATAATGTAGTCTTTTTCATGTTTAGGAATATCGGATTGTAAAACAAAAAGGTTTAGTAGTATGCGAGTAAATAAGTGGTTGGATGAAAAATTTTTGGAATTAGAAGAACTGTGGAAATTGCGAAAATTTGTACTGGACGAATCAGACAATTCTGTGCTGCATATATCCGGTGTATATGGAAGTTTTTTCTCGTATTTAGCAAAAAATGCAGGCAGTACATCAAAAAAATCTGCGGTTATAATCTGTAGCAGTGATGAAGAAGCGAAACTTGTTTTTTCTGATTTCCAAACGCTTCAAACCGAAAGCGTGTATTACTTCCCGCCGCTTTCACTTACTCCGTATCAGCTCGGAGTTGTTTCAGGAGAGACTGCATCAAAACGCCTTGAAACTATTCGTGCCATGCTCAGTGGCAAAAAATTGACGGTAGTTACTTCACTTGAAGCTGTTTTATTTACAATGGTTCCCAAAGATATAATTACAAAATACTTTAAGACAATTCGCGTCGGAGAATGTTACGAACATGAAGATTTAGGCAGACTTCTTGTTAATGCCGGATATGAACGTGTGAAACAAGTTACTTATCCGGGCGAATTTGCGATTCGCGGGGAAATTGTAGATATTTATTATTCATCAGTATCAAGTCCGGTAAGGTTGGAATTTTTTGATACACAGATAGAAAAAATTCGCTTGTTCAATCCGGATACACAAAAATGTCAGGATACGTTAAAGGAAATCGTTCTGCCGCCGTTCCGTGAAATTCTTTATGACAGCGAAATGCTTGAAAATGCACTTGCTAAGATTTCTGATATTGGCGGTGATGAAGATAATCGCAAACATCTTGAAGAACAATTGAAAAGTTTTTTTCCGTTTGACGGTGAACATTTTTACCAGCGACTGTTTTATGAAAAATATTCACTTCTTGATTACCTTGAGAATCCGCTTGTTATTTTTAATGATTTTAATGTTTTGGAACGGCGGGAGAATTCATTGTTTGCTGATTTTAAAGCTAATTACGAAGCTTCTTATAATAAGTATCGTCCTAAATTTCAGCCGGAAGAGCAATTATTTTCATTAAATGATTTAACAGAAAAAGCCGGTAAAATAATTCATGCCGATTATTTACAGAAGGCGAGTGATTGTAATTTAATACATTTTCCGATACACGGAATCAACGTTTATTCCGGTGATTTGGATATTTTTAAGAGTGATTTAAAAAATTACCTAGAGCAGGGATATAATGTCTGCATTTTCGTGGTTACAGAAACTCAATGTGGCAGATTGTCTGTTCTTTTTCATGATTTCAAACCGCTTGTAAATGAAGATGCGTTGACTTCAAATTGCAGCGGAAAACTTTTTATTTTGCCGATTGCGCTGTCAGGCGGTTTTGTGGCTCAAAATCAAAAGGTTATCTGTATGAATGACTGTGAAATTTTCGGTAAACGCACTAAGATTTCAAAACACTTTAACACACGCAGAACGGAAGTGCTTGATTCATTCATTGATTTAAAACCGGGTGATTATGTAGTTCACATTCATCATGGAGTAGGACTTTTTACGGGAATCGAACGAGTAAAAAGTCAGGGCGTGGAAAAAGATTACATTGGAATTCTTTATGCTGATGATGATAAAGTTTTTATTCCTATAGAACAGATGAATTTTATTCAAAAGTATATTTCCGGAGATGTCGGAAATAAACCTCGTCTTGATAAAATAGGTGGGAAAAATTGGAATAAGACAAAAAGTAAGGTAAAGGAATCTGTTAATAAACTGGCAGGTGAATTGGTGCGTCTTTATTCTTACAGGCTCAATCAACGTGGATTTGCATTTGCACCTGATACACCTTGGCAGAAGGAATTTGAAGCAAAGTTTCCTTATGATGAAACGGAAGATCAAATTCTTACAATAGAAGAAGTAAAGCGTGATATGGAATCAACACGTCCGATGGACAGACTGATTTGCGGCGATGTAGGCTTCGGTAAAACTGAAGTCGCAATTCGTGCTGCATTCAAAGCAGTTATGAGCGGAAAACAGGTTGCGATTCTTGTACCTACAACAATTTTGACAGAGCAGCATTATAAAAATTTTAAAGAGCGCCTGATTGATTATCCAATAAAAGTAGAAATGCTTTCACGTTTCAGGACTCCGGCAGAGCAGCGGCGAATTTTGGCTGATTTATTTGCAGGTGAACTTGATATTATTATTGGAACTCATCGGTTGCTTTCAAAAGACGTGAAATATAAGAATCTCGGACTGTTGATAATTGATGAAGAGCATAGATTTGGCGTGAAGCATAAGGAACAGCTGAAGCAATTGAGAATGAACCTTGACAGCATTTCAATGACTGCGACACCTATTCCGAGATCTCTGCACATGTCAATGGCAAAAATACGCGATATGTCGGTAATAAATACTCCGCCAAGAGAAAGAATGCCTGTGGAAACATACGTAATGGAGTTTAATCAGGAGATTCTAAAAGCCGGAATTGAAAATGAATTAGAGCGCAGCGGACAGGTTTTCTTCCTTTATAATCGTATTAAGACAATTTATGAAATGGCAAAATATTTAGAACAGCTTGTGCCGCAGGCGAGAATTGTAGTAGCACATGGGCAAATGGAAGCAGAAGAACTTGAAGATATAATTCATGACTTTATAGAATATAAGTACGATATTCTTCTGACTACAACAATTATTGAGTCCGGAATTGATATTCCTCGTGCGAATACAATTTTTATAGACAGAGCAGACCATTTTGGATTAGCACAGTTATATCAGCTGCGTGGACGAGTAGGACGTTCAAATCTTAAAGCTTATGCATATCTGTTTTATGACGGTAAACATGCAGTTAATGAAGTTGCAATGAAGAAACTGCGTGTAATTTCTGAATATACAGAACTCGGAAGCGGTTTTAAAGTTGCGATGAAGGATATGGAAATTAGAGGTGCCGGAAATTTGTTAGGCCCAGAGCAGCATGGCGATATATTGGCAGTTGGTTTTAGCATGTACTGCAAACTTTTGGCTGATGCAGTTCGTGAAATACAAAAAAAGTCTGATAACCCAGAGCTGCTTGATGAACTTACAGAACCGGAGGAGCTGTATCTTGATATAAAGTATACCGGTTTTATTCCGGATAGTTATATTCTTGATCCTAAAGACAAAATCGAAATATATAAAAAAATATCTGGCGTTACATGTGATGAGGATTTGACTGAAATAAGACGGGTCCTTTCGGATAGATACGGTCGTATACCGCAGGAGGTTGAGCGTTTACTGTACCTTGGGCAGATTAGAATTATTTGTCGAAAACTTGGAATATGTGAAATGACAGAGCGTATTACGGAAACAAAAATAGATACCATAGATACAATTAAGATAAAATTTTCATCCGGTAAGAAAATTGATGTAATGAAGTTGATGGGATTAATGTCTTCTTCAAAGGGTAAGATTTTTCTGAAAGGGGACAACCCGGATTCTGTATATCTGCGTGTAGATGAGAATTTATCATTAGAAGACAAAGGGCGCGTTATTGTAGAAACAATTAAGAAATTGGAGTGACAATTACGATTTTTGTTTCCTGATTTATTTATTTTATGTTCCAGAGTAGTATTTTATTTTGGGATTACGGCCTGCTCTCTATTCTGCGTTGGTATTGCGCTCTATTCGGTAATGGAATTAAGCTCTGTGCACATTTCGCAAGAAATAACCAAAAGAAGCAAAAATGTTCAAAAAAGAGACGCAATAGGCAAGAAATCAACAGAATTTGCAAATCGAAGGCTGAAAAGTAGTGCGAGATAATTACATTTTGGTATAAAAATGAGGTTTTGCAGCTTCAAAAGGACATAGCTAGCCTGTAGACTATGTAAATAATTATATGAAAATAGAATAAACTAAGAGTTCAAGTTTAAAATTAACAGTAATTTACTGTGAAAATTGCCGCAGCTCTTCC
>JBNMHA010000091.1:0-9430 GCA_050872545.1 Spirochaetales bacterium
AGACAAAAGTGCATTATTTAAATCAGTTGTAGCTACAAGCATATTGAAAGGACCTTTTGTTAATGCACCTTCGGAACCTGCACCTGTAGTTGACGGAGATTTACCAGTAAGACTTGCGATAAAGTCCATGAATAATTCTGGAAGTTCCTGAAAATGAAGCGGATTGTAAACGCACAAAGGTCTGATTCCGTTTTGTTTATCAGGCGGATTGTTTCTTCTGCCGGGCAGAACTGCATTTACACAGTAATTGATTTTCTTTCCGAGCGGAATCTTTTGATACAATCGTGTTGCTGTATCGGCCAGATAATTCTTTATAGGATTAACAAAATCCGGGCGAATCTGTAAGTAACGAACGTTTTTGCTTGGTGCGCCTTTTACAAGACGAGGATGAGACGGTACAATAAAGTATTCATCATCTTTTCCGTTTTGAGCAAAATCTCTAATCATTTCCTTTACAGGTTCCGTATATTTTTCAAATCCCAGAATATCTTCCATTAATTTCTTGGCAAAATCTTTTTTATAAGGTTCAAAGTTGGAAATAAAAACATTTTTACCGGACAAATCAGCTTCTGCCTGTCTGTCGAAACCGCGAACAATACATTCATCCGGTCGTTGGAAGAAACGATACTCGCAGTTGGCAGCAAGTTTTACGCTTTTATTTTTTACTTTGGAGCTTATGTTAGGAACTTTGTCTGTTGCAAGTGTGATTGAGGCTGAAATATCATCTTCAAGCTGAATCTTTTCCGCTGCGATGAAATCCATTCTTAACTTGTAAATACACCAAGAGCCGTCTTTGTCAAATCCGACACGAAGGTAACTTGGAACAATTTTTCTTCCGTCATAATTAAGTTCATGTCCCGGCTGACCGTTTACAATATCTACACTGAAGTGAGATTTCCAGTTATCGTTCCAATCTTCGACATAGAAGCGCTTAATTGTAAATACAAGCGATTTAATATAATTCGGAATGCTTTCCAGCCATTGATTAAATTCGTCGGTGTAATGAGTTGACGGAGTTAATAATTTTATTACGGAACCGAGTGAACGCTTAGGGCTTAAAATTCCGCGTGAAGGTGTTGTTCGATTTGGGTCATCTTTCCAGCGTTTTCGGTAATCTTTGTTTATTATATCTTCAACAAGCTTCATATCTTTGTCGAGGTCATTAACATAAAGTTTTCCGTATATGATGGAATTTTCCAATGACTTTGAAATTTCTGATTTTCCGCCGCCGGAAACTGTACATGGTTTATGACAGAACGTGCTGTTTGGCGCAGTTCCGATCATTTTCCAAATAAGCGCATTAGGATGTTTTTCTATGTGAACTCTGTAACCGTTCGGCAGAATATAAAATTGTTCCGGCAAAAGTTTTAATTCGTGTTCTTTGCCCTTGTATGTCCAAGAAATTTTTGTTTTGTCCAAGTCAAATACAGAATTTTCCGGAAGATAGAAAACGTTACGGTATTTTTTATCTATTCCGTAATTTTGATCTTCAAAAAGATCCATGATGTAGCCGTAACTTTGTTTTACATTATCAAAAGTTACATCTTTGCCTTCTGCATCCTGCATATAAAGTTGAGCGTGATAAACTTCACCCAAATTGTATCTTGGAAATGCCAAAGTACCACCAGCATGTTCTTCTTCTGCAAGTCCGAAAAGGTTGGCGGAATATGAAATGTGAGTTTTTACTTCTTTTTTCCAATAACCGAAGTAATTGTCCGCAATGATTGTAACTGCTACGCCTCGTTCGTCACGGCAGACAAGTTTAAATGATGAACCGTCGTTGTACAATTCATCAGGTTCTTTCCAGCACATTCCGTCACGTTTTTGGCGTTCGGTTGCTTTATCGTAAGGCGGCAGTCCCAAGTCTTTCTTTTTCATGTAAACAAGGTGCGGTGCCAAAACAAGGCAGCCTGTAGTTCCTGTCCAATGTTCAAAATCAAGCACTGAATTATTTTTTGTGCTATACGGATCACCTTCATTACCGAAAATCGATTCACCGAAATCAATTGTGCTGACACAGCTTCCCGGTACGAAACCACGTATTTCCATTCGTTTTTCTTCTGTTACACCGTCAACTGCCGGGCAAACAAGCGGTTTGTACAGAACGGAACAAAACATTTTTGCTGGATTTTTGTTGTTTGATGTAAACGGAAGCTTCAGCAGTTCTTCAGGCGGATTAAAAGCGTGCCAAAGCAGTTTTGCGAAAACTTCTTTAGGAACGGCTTTTTTATCGGAAGGAATAGGAAGTCCGCCTTCTGCTACATGAAAAACGCCTTTTGTTGTTCGGCGGTCATTTTTTGGATTATGAAGAATTCCCTGTTTTACACGATAACTGGAAACCCACTCGTTTTTGTATTCATTTTTATCCGGCGGCAGACTAAGTTCTCTGGCCAATCCGTATTGATCAAGAATAAATGAAGTTTCAGGAAGTTTTATTTCTTTTCCGTCGAGTTTAACATCTTTCAGATAATCATCGAGGAAATCCTGAATTCTTTGATCGGCAGGACAATATTTCCCGGACAGCAGTCTTGATTTTTCCTTGTAGTCATCAATAATTCCGGAAAATAAATCAATGAAGTAACTGTCATCTTTTTTATTTTCATTATCGGAAACGAAGCCGGTTTGACCGAGCATTGCCAGTTTTAAATTGATGTATTTGATTACATCTTCTCTTGAACGCAGAGGAGTTAAATCTCCCGGTGCAACACCAATCTTTTTTTTCATAAATATTAAACCTCCGTTGTATTAAAGAAATTATTCACAATATAAGAAAGCGTTTTTCGGTTATATTGCTGCAAATCAGTCTTTTATTGAGGTTGTATAATATAAAAAAATTAAAAAAACACCTATGCTTTTATGATTATTTTAATTTTATCGATTCTTTGTTTTTTTCGTTGATGCTGTAGAAATTATCTATCGGGAAAATTAAGAAACGCAGTTGGGAATCGCTGAAAGTTATTTCCAGATTCAAAGTATATTCATAACCGGGCAGCAGCTCCAACTGAAGTTCAATATTATTTCCGTAGTTTCTCGGAATCAGCAGCCGGAATAAATCATAAGTTGAATTTTGTACTTCCTTAATAGGCGCACAGCGAAAATTTGTATGTATTGGTTCTATATTTTCCGGACAGACAAGAATTGCTTCTATTTTATTGATATTTTTGCTGCTGCCTATGTTTACACTGTGCAGACTTCCGTGAGACGATATACTGCATGAATATTCTTTTGGCTGCACCGGATGAATTTCCAGTATTTTGTTTTTATCGAAATTATACGTGTATTGTTTTCCCGTGTGAAGATCGGACAGTTCGAATTTTTTCGGCATTTTATATTTTTCCAATGTGCCGGACTGCATTGAAACAAAGTCTGCTTTTTGGTTGTAGTCATGAATAATCGATACATCAATATTTTTTGCTTCATTTTTATTCGAGTAATGAATAGAAATTATCTGCGGAAAAATACACATGAAAATCAATATAATCGTTCTTCCGACTTCGTATTTGTCGGATATTCCAAGCGTCATTTTCATGATTCTGTACATGTGGACGGAAATTATCAGAAACGGAAATGAAAATAAGCAGAATACAAAATGAAGCAGAAATACGGACTTTGTCAAATCAATCAATATTCCGCCGCCGCTGTTTTGCGTGATGTTGAACAGTGCGAAAAAGAATCCTATAAATGATAAAGCGTAGCACAGGAATTTGAATCTGATTTTTTTGAACATCATCGAAAGTGCGATAAAAAACAGAAACAGAAAATAAACATACGAAAATGAAATATCTACTGCGGCAATTATAAACAGATTTATGTATGTGCTGTAAATTGCGATTTGCAGATACAGATTGTTTTTCCATTGTATCGGCAAATGAATTTTCGGTGCAATGTCCAGTATGAAAAACGAAAACAGCATCAATATTATAAATATTGAAACGAAGTAGAAGAACATACTTCTGCCGTAACTGAAAGGAAAATGATGAATAAATGATATTAAAACTTCAAACAGAAACGGAATAAACGAAACGGCATAAAGTACTAAAAATGAAAAAATAAAGAACGGAAGCGACGAATACAACTGCATAAGTTTTATCGGATTGCGGAACGGAGCGACAATTTTAAACAGCAGAACCGAGCAAAAAAGTATGACAAAATAAATAAGCAGAAGTCTGTGTTCCGGAATCAGCAGATTATAATTCTGTTTTCCTACCTTTATACTCTGAATTAAATAATTGTAGTCTTTTTCAAAATTTGAAGGCACAGCATCGATTTCGTCATAGTAATCTTTTATAAAACCGAACAGCTGCTTTTGAAGATTCACACTGTAATAATTACCGGAAGTATTTTCGTAATTATTTGTATTTGTTAATAAAACAGCATTGATGTTTTCGGAAAGAAACGCGTCAAGCAATTTGTTGCTGTTCATAATTTTCAGACGTGCGCGTATTATTTCGGCAACAGAAAATTTTACGCAGTTATTATTTTTTTTAATGCATTTAAAAAGTTTTTCCAAAATCAGTGCAGGTGCATTTTTTCCGTTTTTACTTGCAGATACGGTTACCGGCGTGAAAGAATTGTTAATATCTAAAAGAATCGCAAATGTGTTTACGAAAAGTCCCGAATTTTCCCTAAGAAACTGCTGCATACCGTAAGATGTTTCCTGCGGTGCGCTGTTTGCCCCCAGAAAAACTACTTTTAAATTTTTTTGCGGCGGATTTTCACATGCAGCTTCCAAAACTTGCAGCGCAAGACACTGCGATAGCGAAAAATCATAGAATTTTCCATTTGTGTATACGCTGTTCAGCGGAGCTGCAATCAAAATAGTTCCGTTTTCATCGGCAGTTCCGTTTAGCGTAAGTTCGATATTTACGGCATTTGTTTCGTAAGTGCTGCCGGAAATTTTTGTTTCCTTATAAGTAAGATTGTTTTTATCGGCAAAATCTTTTAGGTAATTCGTAATTTTTTTCTGATTGCTGCTTCCTTCGCTTATCGGGAAAAAACTTTGGCTGAACAAGTAGCTGTCGTTAATATTCTGAAAGTTGTTTACCGCAGCATGAAGCTGGAATATAGAGAAAATTATAAAAAGTAAAATCAGGAACTTGTGAGTTTTCATAAATACGCTTTATATTACAAATATGTTGTTTCGTTCGATAGATTACGCGAGAAATTAGATACGTAGTTTTATCGGAAATATCAAGCGTTTTGCTGAAAAAAAACATTTTCTTTTATGTAAAAGATAATTCGCAAATAAGCGTAATTTATTAAAATTATCTGGTTTTTGTAGTCTGCAATTTTGCTGCGGAAGTTTATCGGAAAATATTGTCTGTTTTGGAGGATTGCTATGGAAAATAAAGAAAAAATTTATGACGATTTGATGAAATGCCTTAAAGAAAACGAGTATCCGCGTGAAGATGTGGAGTTTATTCAAAAGGCTTATTCTTTGGCAGAAAAACAGCATACCGGTCAAAAAAGAGCTTCCGGTGAGGAATACATAATTCATCCGCTGTCCGTTGCGCTGTATTTGGCAAAGATGAAAGTTGACCGTGAAATGATTGCCACAGGGCTGCTGCATGACGTTGTGGAAGATACCGATTACACTTTGGAGCAGATTGCGGCAGAATTCGGAGATTCGGTGGCTAATCTTGTTGATGGTGTTACGAAAATTACCACGCTTAAAAATTCTCCGAGCAAAAGTGATTTGAAAGCGGAAACTATCCGCAAAATGCTTTTGGCAATGATTGAAGATATTCGTGTAATTATAATAAAGCTGTCCGATAAAGTGCATAATATGTCTACGCTCTGCTATGTTCCGGAAGAAAAACAGAAACGCACGGCTAAGGAATGTTTGGAAATCTACGCACCGCTTGCAGGTAAACTTGGGCTTGGAGTAGTGAAGTCGCAGCTTGAGGATTTATCATTGAAAGCGTTGAAGCCGCACATTTATGAAGAAATAATAAATTTCTCAATGCAGCGTGAAAAAGAGAAGAAAGGGCAGATTGCCGAAGTAACAAAAAAACTTCAGCAGAAACTTGAGAAAGCAAATTTTAAATATACGATTAAGTCGCGAACAAAACATGCTTATTCCGTGTACAACAAAATGCGAAAGTTCAATAAAAAACTTGAAGATGTTTTTGATTTATACGGAATCAGAATTATTACAGAAACTGTTGAAGATTGTTATGCTGTTTTCGGAATGGTTCACAGTCTTTTTCAGCCTGTTCCGGGACGTTTTAAAGATTATATAGCGAATCCTAAAAGCAATGGCTACAGGTCGCTGCATACAACTGTAATGGTAGCAAAGCGAACCGCACTTGAGATTCAGATACGAACTTATGAAATGGATCGGATGAATGAATACGGAGTTGCGGCTCATTGGTATTATAAAACAGGTGAAAAAAACGGTGATTTAAAGTGGCTTGAAGAGTTAAAAAAAATGCAGGGTGAATCATTGTCTCCGGCTGAGTATTATCAGACAATTCGTGATGATATTCTGCGTGAAGAAATTTATGTCTTTTCGCCTAAAGGTGATATTTATAAAATGCCGCAGGGGGCGACTGCACTTGATTTTGCGTACAAAGTTCATACTCAGGTAGGTCACAGGTGTCGAGGTGCAAAAGTCGGCGGCAAGATCGTGCCGTTGGGAAAGGCATTAAAAAACGGCGCAATTGTAGAAATTATTACAGGCAAAGACGCATGTCCGAAAATGGAATGGCTTGCACTTGTGAAAACTACAGATGCAAAGAAAAAGATAAGAGCATTTTTTGCCGGACAGGATAAGCCGACAGAACAGCCGATTGCACCGCCGCCGGTTAATGATAAGCAAATTGATTTCTCAAATGATGATTTTACACCGAAACGACTTGGGCAAACTATGTCGGTGGCTGATAACAGAAAGATTTCGATTGAAGTCAATGGTGAGAAAAATCTTCTGTTCTCATTTGCACGCTGTTGTCATCCTGTTCCGCCGGATAAAATTATAGGTTTTGTTTCACGCGGCAGGGGAATAATTATTCACCGTGAAGACTGCGAAAGTATACGCAGCCAGCCAGATTATCAAGAGCGTGTTTTGCATGTTGATTGGGGCGGAGTTGCGGGAAGCAAAACTTATTCTTTCTTTTTGAAAGTAGCTCCGACTAACAGGCATTACACGGAGCTGATGGGATATATTAAAAAGAAGAAAGGCAGCGTTTTGGACTATAGGCTTGATGAGTCAACTAAAAATGAAAATGAAATTGACTGTTATCTTTCAATAGATATGCCGGTATCGATTGATGAGCACCGCATTCTGAAAGATTTGCGCAGCTTGCCGTCTGTTCATTTTGTGGGAAGACGGTAGCGGACTTTTTTTACCTGTCTATGCAGGCTGTGTAATGCATTTTTACTCAAAGTTCATTGGGCTTGAACTAGTTCAAGTGGCAATTTGCCTGCCGACGGCAGACGATGTAACTAAACTTAGGTTTAAGGTGCCTAAGCCTTGCGGTTAGATTACATGTCATTCTCGTGCAACGACACGGGAATCTACTACTTGGTGGAATTAAACCTTACGGTAGTTAAAATGGCAATTTGCCTGTTTACGCAGGCGAGGTAATGTAACTTTGGTCAAAGTTTTTAACATTGGTATTTCAATTTGCATTTTGCCGTGCAAGCCGGCAGTTAGAAATCATTTTGGGTTCAAAATGGGGTAAGGAGTTAGAAACTTTTCTTTTTTTTCGCAATCAAAAAAAGAAAAGTTTCTATAACTTCAAAAGAAAAAAAACATGCTCCTTACGGTGATTCAAAGACATTTATCAGACAAGCTGCACGAGGAGCAACGGTTCCTGAGCTTGCCGAAGGAACAGTTTGTCATCTTCGTTTTTTTATCTCCCTTGTCAAGCAATGGAATGACAAGAACACATAGGGACAGACCTTAATCCCGAATTAGAATCAAGGTCTGACACTAAGTCAATTTTCACATCTGCTCGGTTTGATCTTATCCCAATTTAGTATCAAGGTCTGTCCCCGTAACAAAAGTTGTAAACAAAACAAAATGCAATATTGTAATTTTTCATATTACGAAGTGAATAATTGACAACTTAACGCTTTTGTCCTATTAATCTGCGTCAGGAGTGGGAAAATGAATGTAGATCAACTGAAAGAAAAATTGTTAATGCTTGAGCCTGATGTCGGAGATTTTCTGCTGGTTTTCAGCGGAAAGACAAGTAAAAAAGTTCATGGATTATACAAACCGGAAACAAAAGAAATTATAATTCACAATAAAAATTTTAATGATGATAACGGAATTATTTATACAGGAATTCATGAATTTGCGCATCATATTCATCATGTAAAATACGGACCATTGCTGACAAACCGTTGTCATAATGCAAGATTCTGGCAAATTTTCCACACCTTGCTTAAAAAAGCAGAAGAGCAGCAGATTTACCAAAATCCTTTTCGCAATAATCCTGAATTTGTAACATTAACACAAAAAATCAAGGATAATTATTTGAAGAACAATGCGCAGCAAATGAAAGAACTCGGACTTCTGCTGAAAGATGTTGCGCTGCTTTGTATAAAAAATAATTTATTTTTCGATGATTATGTAGACCGGGAACTGAAATTGCAGCACAATACAGCAAAGACTATCATGCGCATAAGCGAGCTTGATTTGCCGCCGGAAGTCGGATTTGACAACATGAAAATGATTTCTTCCATAAAAGGCAGTTCCGCACGTGAAGAAGCTGTTCAGGCTCTGATGGAAGAAGAAAGCAGTCCAGACACGGTGCGTGTTCAAATGAAAGATTCTGCATTAAAAGAAGAGGAAAAAGAAATTCTACAAGATCCTAAAAAGAAGCTTCAGAAAGAGAAAGAAAAAATTGAGAAAACTATCAAAACGTTAAATGAAAAGCTTGAGAAAGTAGAAAAAATGATTGAAGACCTAGAGTAATTTGTTGTCTTTGAATATACAAGTAATCTTCCTGATTCGATTCAGGAAGATTTTTTTTCCACTAATCACAAACCGAAACAAAATCAGCCCTTTTTTTCACAATTAATATCGTTTAATATTTTACTTTTTAGTAAAAAGATGTTATTTTAGTAAGCCAAAATTAAAATATTTTTTTTGATTGATGAAAAACCGAGCTTTACAATGAACATAAAATCAATTTCAACAAAAATTTTGCTGACCTTAATTTTAACAATAGTTTTGACCTCTTCATTCTTTTTATACCTTTTTATGTATTCGAGCCGTACTGAAAATTTGCGTCGAATAAACAGTGAAGGCACAAAAGTAATGTCACGTCTGCTGACTGTTTCTTCAATGCTGTATTCCACAAATGAATCAAGTGAAACTCGTATTAAATATGCAGAACAATTTTTTAATAATGAGGTTGAAGCAAATTCATTCATTCAATCAATTACTCTTTATGCCACTGATAAATCATTAAAATTATAC
>JBNMHA010000092.1:0-9416 GCA_050872545.1 Spirochaetales bacterium
CCGCCAAAACAACAGATTCCCGTGTCGTCGCACGAGAATGACATGTAATGTAACCGCAAGGCTTAGGCACTTTATCTTAAAATTCTGCTCTATCGCCGCCTTGTCGGCAGTACGTCTTCCCCCAACCGTGAGGCAACGCAAAAGAATCTTTGTCATTTAGTGATTATTTTTTTCGACTCCTATGGATGTCTGCAAAAAAAATCATTGTCATTTTGTGTTCGTTATCGGAATTTTACTTGCGTAAAATCCTTTCACTCACACAGTGATTATTTTTTTCGACCTCCTATGGAAGTCTGCAAAAAAAATCATTATACATTTCACTCATTCGTTTCACTTCTTCTGCTGCCTGTTTTTTCAGTTCCGGTGGGTTAAGTACTTTTACCGCAGAACCGAAATGCAGTACCCAGAACAATATTTCTTTTATCTGATTTGACCAAAAGCTTAAATAAACGGAGCCGTCATCATTCTGATAACATTCTTGATCTACATGCCAAGTTCTTTCGAGAATATACGTACTGATTTCGGAAGAAAATAAAAGTTCTATCTTCATTTTCTCGATTCCCGAACTGTTCCAAATGCCGAATTCCGGGTCAATATGATTTTTTACGTCAAAATCTTTAGGCACTGAAAATCTTTTCTCGGTAATATTTACATCAATCATTCTTGAAAAAGCATAAATATTTATTCGCTGATATTTATGACAGTAACCTATTACATACCAATTCCCTTTTTGGCAAAGAACATTGTAAGGATCGAACAATCTTACCGTATAATCTTTCTTGCTGATAGAACGATAACCGAACTCAAGCGTCCTTTTTTGCCTGATAGAATCGAAAACACGATTAAAAGTTTTCTCGTCAATATTAGGAAGCGGATCCTTTATAAAAGTAAGTTCTCTGATGTTAAATGATGAATTGACCTGAATCTGATCCGGCAGTAAATCCATTATTTTATTAAGAATATTTCTGAATGAAATTTCAAGCGGCGTATTTTTATACTGTTCCAGCAGCGGAATAATAGTTGTAATTGTAAAAAGTTCGCCCTCTGTCAACATCATGCTTTTTATGAAAAAAGTCGGATCGGTATAGTAATATCCTTTTCTGTTTTTATCATAATCAAGCGGTGCCTCGTATCTGTCACGCAAAAATTCCAAGTCACGCATAATTGTGCTGCGAGATACTTCAAACATTTTCGTCATCTGCGGAACATTCGGATATGAATTGTTTCTTATAAGGTGGTCAATCTGTAAAATTCTAAGTGACTTTACTTTGTTTTCACGTTCTTTATCTTTATTTGTCATGTAAATCTTATAGCACGATTTTTTCAATGACTGCAAACAATTTAGAAAATACGATGAAATAGGAATCGGTGTCAGACCTGTATTCCATTTCAGAATTGAGGTCTGTCCCTTGCGGTGCAATGTGCCATAATCATAAACTAATACTCTGTATCACTATAAAAAAATGATTCCGTCGATACAGAATGCCGCAGGGAGTCGTAGCAAGCTCTGTAAACAAACGGAATCAAATAAATATATACTCTAAATATTGACAGTTTTTTTTACAATATACTCTCAATATTTTAATTACAGTGAGGTAAAAAAATGGCTACATGGAAACAAGTCAGAGACTACATTCAGTCAAATTATAACAATGCTGAATACAGTGAGAAGGGAGATTTTCTTAATCTGGTTTTTGAGATAGATGAAGAGAGATCTCAAATTGTTTTTGTCGGCAGATCAAAAAGCAAAGGAGGTGCAAATTGGATTGATATATCCTCTATTGTAGGTGAAGTTTCAAAAAACGATATTTTTGATTTACTTGAAGATTTAAATGATTATGTTTGTGGAGGTGCAATAGCAATTGATAATGAAATTTGGATACGCAACCGTATCTTATTGGAAAGTATAGATTGTCCTACAATTGACAATGTAATGGAAATAATTGCCGGTATAGCTGATGACTTGGAAGATAAATACGTCGGCGGAGATTCTAATTAATCTTCTAGATGTTTAATAACAAGACACAGACCTGTATTAGGTTGCTCGGAGAAAAAACAAGGAACATTAAAACATTCAATATTAGGTGCAATGTTTTAATGTTCCTTATCTGTATAATGAAGTTTTGCTTGCGAGAAATCAAAACTATTTTATTTCCTTATCTTTCCAATCTACATCTTTTATCGCAGCTCTTCTGATTTTTCCGGAAATCGTCTTAGGCAATTCCTTAACGAAATCAATAATTTTAGGTAATTTATAATCCGCAATATTTTTCTTGAAGAAACTGAACATTTCTTCCTTACATTCATCAGATGGTTGCTTGTCTTCCGTTAATACTACAGTCGCCTTGATTTCCTGACCGCGAATTGGATTCGGAACAGATGTTACCGCACATTCCAGAACGTAAGGCAGCTTCATAATCTCATCTTCGATTTCCAGCGGACTTACTCTGTATCCGGAAGACTTTATCATATCATCGACACGTCCTACGTACCAGAAATATCCGTCCTCATCTTCATAAGCTGTATCACCGGTATGATAAAATCCATCATGCCAAACAAGACTTGTTCGTTCTTCATCATTATAATATCCACAGAAAAGACCGTTCGGAATTACAGATGTATCAATTACAATTTCACCAATTTCGCCGCACTTTACTTTGCTTCCGTCCTGATTTTGCAATTGAACTTTATAAAGCGGACTAGGCTTGCCCATTGAACCCGGTTTCTGCTTCATTCCGTCAAGATTTCCGATAATCAATGTTGTTTCTGTCTGTCCGAATCCTTCCATAACCTGCAAGCCGGTAGCTTCCGTAAATTTACATGACACTTCCGCATTCATCGCTTCACCGGCTGTCGTAACATATTCAAGTGACGACAAATCGTATTTCTTCATATTAAGACGAATCATTACACGATAAACCGTAGGCGGCGCACAGAAAGTCGTAATGCGATACTGCTCGATCAACTGCAAAATTTCTTTTGCGCTGAAACTGTTGAAATCAAAAGTAAAAACAGCAGCTTCACAAAGCCATTGCCCATAAAGTTTTCCCCAAAGTGCCTTGCCCCAGCCTGTATCCGAAATAGTCAGATGTATTCCGTTTGAATTAACTCTGTTCCAATATTTAGCGGTAATAAAATGTCCCAGCGGATACAAGTAATTGTGCGTTGTAATTTTCGGATAAGTAGTAGTTCCGGAAGTAAAAAACATCAACATCGGGTCTTTCCCACACGGATAATCAGCCGGTTTCGGAAATTCTGCCGAACATTTTTCAAGTTCTTCATTAAAATTATGCCAACCTTCTCTGCTTGCTCCTGTTGTAATTTTAATCTTTAGTGTTCCCTTATCAGCCGCATCTACAATTTCGGGGATTCCGTTATCGCCCGTAGCAACTATTGCGGTAACATTTCCGGCTTTAAATCGATATTCAAAATCATGCTGAACAAGAAGATGCGTCGTCGGAATTACAATTGCACCGATTTTATGCAGTGCAATAATTGAATACCAAAATTGATAATGACGTTTAAGCACAAGCATTACTCTGTCGCCTCTTTTTATTCCCAACTTGGTAAACATATTGGCAGCCTTTGATGAACCTTCCATTATATCTTTAAATGTAAATCGCCGTTCTTCCTTTTCATTAGACAAATGAAGCATTGCCAATCTGTCCGGTTGTTCTTTTCCCAAAACATCAACAATATCGTAAGCAAAATTAAACTTTTCATGATTATGAAATTCTATTGCATCAAGAATTCCGTTCTCATCCTTGCCGGTAGAAATAAATTTTCCGGCGATACCGACTTCAGGCATTAATTTTTTTTCCATGTGCATTTCTCCTTTATGATGTTAAAAAAAACAAATGAAATAAATAGATTTCAAAATGAAATATACTTGTTCCATTTGTTCATTCAATTTTTTAAGGCAAAGAGGATTAATTGTCAAATATTTTTCTCTAACCTACAGATAAAATACTCTGCAATTTCTCATTATTTATATTTTTTCACAAAAGTTGCATTTTCCGTATAAATAAGTAGCTCTAAAACGCATTTTACGAATGAATAAGTAAAGTGTATTAAGCATTTTCATCTGTTACCGATAGTAAATAAAAATATTCCGGAGAAAAAAACATGCTGCAGCTTTTCTTACAGCGACGACGAGTCCTTTTGTTAATTATTATGCCGCTTATGATTGCCGGAATTTATTTATATACAAAGCTGCCCGTGAATATGTACCCGGTAATGCGAAAACCTACAATAATGGTGCGGCTTCCTCATGCAAGTTATACAGCAGAAGACTTTCATTCAGAATTCAGCGAAAAGATTGAAGAACGTTTAAATATGATTGAAAACCTTGATAATCTAGAAGCAACATATTCTGCCGGACGAACGCAGTACAGACTGGAATTTGAATGGAATACTGATTTCAAAACAGCTAAGAATGATGTTGAAAACGAAATAAACAGCCTTTTACCAAACCTGCCCAGCGAATGCGAAAACTTTTCGGTTTATTCATACAGAAGCAGCGGTTCATATATGACAGTGGCTGTTTATTCTTCCGTAATGGAACAGAAACAACTTTACAATCTGATAGAACCGACTTTGCGCGGACGTTTTTCACATGTAAAAGACGCAGAAGAAGTTACCATAGAAAATGTTGAAATCTTGAAAGCCGAGCTTTACATGCGTGTAAACGACATGCTGACTTACGGTCTGACACCGGAAACAGTTGCATCAGCGATAAGAAACGGTTACAGAAATATTTCAATCGGAACATTTCGAGAAAACGGAAGCGTTTATAATCTACGCATTAAAAACGGAATAGACACGGTTTTTGATATTGAAAATATTGTCATAAAAGTCATCGGCAATAAAAAAGTCCTGCTGAAAGATGTTGCTGATGTCTCCGTGTTTTACGGACTGCCTTCCAGTATTTATACGATTAACGGCGAGCGCGGAATTATCATATATGCAGAACCTAAAGAGGACGGCAACATTAAGCAAATGGCAGACGACATTAAAGCTGTTCTTGAGGAAGCAAAAAAAGATTTGCCAGATCACATAACTTTTTATCCGCTGATTGACCCATCCGAATTTATTGACAATGCAATTATGAATGTTGTGCAGTCTGCTTTGCTCGGTGCGCTGCTTGCAGTTCTTGTAATACTGCTTTTTTTGGGAGAATGGCGCAATACTTTGATTATTGTTATTTCCATTCCTATGACAATGATAATGAGCTTTGTTATGATGTACATTTTCGGGGTGACGGTAAATCTTATTTCGCTGTCCGGAATGACATTGGCTGTAGGAATGGTAATTGATTCGTCGATTGTAATAATGGAAAATATTCACAGGCACCGTTTGGAACATGTCGGGAAAAATTTTGTACAAATGATTCTCGATGCGGTAAGTGAAGTGCGCGGTTCGGTAATAGCTTCTACATTAACAAGCATTTGCGTATTTTTTCCGCTTTCATTTACTGCACCGCTGTCAAATGCAATTCTCGGAGATATAGCCCGAACTGTGGTTTTTGCACTTACAGCTTCACTTTTCACCGGGCTTTTTGTAACGCCTGTACTTGCGTACTATTTTTATCGAAATCTTCCAGTAACGCAAGAAGCTGTCGGTATGGCAAAGTTCTCGCGTGCATTGGTAAATCATTTAATCAACATTTACGAAAAAAGCTTGAAATTCTTGCTGAAATCAAAAGTACGATGTGTCGCCGCAATAGTTTTCGCATGTACCTTGCTTTTTTCCCTGCTGATTTTTGTAGCTCCGAAAATTACGCGTGAAATTATTGCAACACCAAAGAGCAACAGAATTTCGATACGCTGCTACAACAGCACAATAAAAGATGCTGAAGAATTTCTTGATGCAATGCAAACAATAGAACAGAAAGTAATTGATACTCTCGGTGAAAGATTGGTAAGCCGCTACACGAATATACGCGGTACGAATTGGGCAAATATAATTGCCGTGCTGCCGTCAAGCAAATATCTTGATAATGCGCTTGATGATTTAAAAGATGTGATACAAAACGACAGCGAATGGGAATTCAATGTAGCCGGCTGGGATCCGTCCGCACTGCCGCTGCCTAGAACTTACGGACTGCACATTCAAGTAAGCGGAACGGACAATCTGGAAATTCTGCACATAATGGAAAAAATAAGCGACTTGGTACGAAAAGAAAATTTGTACCGCGGAACATCCACTTCCCCATCAATTCGCCAAAGTAATGAAATAATGCTGCTGCCCCGAAGAAATGAACTTGAACATTTTCCAGATTTCTCAATATCAAAACTTGCGTCCATGATAAGAATTCTTCTAAACGGAACGCAAGTTATAAAAGTTTCGGAAAATAGTCAGACATTGTACGTATATCTTGAGTATCCGGAAGATGAAGGGCGTTCGATTGAAGACATAATGAAGTATCAGCTCCCTTACGAGAATAAAGCATTTCCTTTCTCACACTTTTTTGATTATGAAAAACGCAGCGGCGTAAGTGAAATCCGAAGCGACAACGGAACCGAAACATTCAACGTTTACGCTTATATGAACAGAGGTACACCGGATTACAAAAAAAGCGAGTTTGAAGCAATTATAAAACAGCGAATTGCGGAAGAAATAGAGCTGCCGCCCGGGTATACAGTAAATTTTCTCGATACTCAACAGGTTATAAACGAAGCTGTAAGTTCACTGTTTTCTACTATTATAACATGCGTAATTCTTATTTACATGGTGCTCGGAATACAATTTAACTCGCTGCGCATTCCGATGATTATACTGACCTCAATTCCGCTCGGTCTTATAGGCGTTGTGTCTTTTCTGTTTGCGGCAAACTCCACAATCTCGCTTAATTCTTTACTGGGCACGATACTTTTAAGCGGAATTGTAGTAAACAATGCAATTATCATTATTGATTTCTACATTGCCTACCGTGACAAATATGAAACACGGCAGGAAGCTCTTGTTATGGTAGGAAGGCTGCGCTTTACACCTATTTTGATTACCACAATGACTACGCTCTTAGGAATGTTGCCTATCGCACTGGCTTTAGGTGACAGCACAAATATTGTGCAGCCGCTCGGAATTGCGGTATGTGGCGGACTTGCCGTATCAACATTTTTAACACTGCTTCTGCTCCCGGCAATACTGAATTTGTTCCCGGAAAAAATGATTATAAAAACATATAAAAATTAACGTATTTTTGAGATTAAAAGAAAAATCATTGCAGAAGTCTTACTTTCAGTTATAATTGACACGCTTATTCAGAAATACTGCAAATTTCTAATAGATGAAACAGAAGGAGGATATATGCTTGAAAACGACCTTGCTATAGAAAATCAAAATTTACGAGAAGTACTTGAAGTAGCTAAACAAATTACCGCTGAACTTGATATTAAAATGATTACAAAAAATATAACTTATTTTGTCCGATCAAAGTTTAATACTTGGTGTTCATTTATCCTCCCGAAAGATTTCGACAGTACTTTACCGATAGAACTTATTTATGAAGGTCCTAAACTTCGTCAACGAAAAATGGCGTTTGAGTCACTGAAACCGTTTTTCGATTTTTTCCAATCTGCCGAATATAATCAAATTTCATTCACGCAATTTTCAAATGATTTCCCCGATAAAGACATTGTTAATATATTGAAAGAGCGTGACCCGGATTTCTTCCTGCCGCTGCGTGGCGAAAGCGGAATACTGGGCGTTTACGTGCAAGGAAAAAAAGAAGATTCCAGTCCGTTTACAATTGAAGAAATCCAGTTTCTGACAAACATTACCGGATTTGGTGCAATATCAATCGAAAACGCCAACTTTTACCGACGTGCAATCACCGACCGAATGACAAAACTGTACAATCACCATCAGTTTGAAAAAACTCTTGAAGAATACATTCAAAAAGCCGAAAACAGTGAAATCAATCCATTCTCACTGGTAATATTTGATATTGACCACTTCAAATCATTTAATGATACCTACGGTCACTTGCAGGGAGATATAATAATAAAGGACATTGCAAAAATTCTGCTTTCCGAAGTTCGTGAATGCGACTATCCGGCTCGTTACGGCGGAGAAGAGTTTATTGTAATTCTGCCTGATACTTCGCTTGATGAAGCAGAAAAGTTTGCGTCAAGACTTCGCAGAAATATTGAAGAATATGAATTCCCGGGAGACAACAAAGTACTGCGCTGTACTGTAAGTCTGGGCGTTGCAGAATATTCTCAAAAATATGTTAAAAATAATTCTGATATGGTCAGCTATGTAGACCGAGCACTTTATGATTCAAAAGAAAACGGAAGAAACCGAGTAACAAAATTTATTTATAAATAACCATACATTTCCCATTAAAGTGGCTGCCAAAAAAAACAAAGCGTCATTACCATAATTAACAATGACGCTTTGTAAACTCTTCGGGCAGCCTTTTTTTAACTTCTGCAACAGTACAGTTATATTTGCTGCTCCGATTCCGCACTTTTCTTCCACTGAATATTTAAATGAATAAACATAATGATTGCCATTATCAAACAACCTAAATCAGCAATAGGTTGGGCAAATATTACGCCGTTTAAACCGAAAATCATGTTGCCGAGTACAAGAACCGGGAAAAAAATTAATCCCTGACGGCTGATTGACAATATTAAGGAAGAAACAGCTTTTCCCATTGCCTGAAATGAAAATGTGAAAACAAACATTATTCCTATCACTGAACTGCTAAGCATTAACGCTTTTAACATTTTTTCACCGTAGATAATAACTTCTTCATTTTGTATAAATATTCCGACTATACGTTTCGCAAAAACAAGGTAAACCAAAGTCAACGTAAAACCTATTATTACCGAACATATTATAGAAAATTTCATAACGCTTTTTAATCGACTGTGATTTTTCGCACCATAGCAGTATCCTACAAGCGGCTGAATTCCTATCGCAATTCCCATCTGTAAAAATACGACAAGCATATTTGCTTTCATTGCAACGCCCATTGCCGCTACCGAGACATCACCGTAGTGCACTAAAAAATTGTTCATTAAAACATTTGATGTACTCATCAGCACGTTGTTCAGAAACACAGGAATACCAATTACCAATATTCCAAAAGGGATTCCTTCTTTAAATGAAAAATGTTTTGGGTTAATAGAAAGCGATGTTCGCTTTGAAAAAATTATATAACCTAAGTAGAACAGCACCGAACTTACATTGCCGATTACCGTAGCCCAAGCTGCGCCTTTTACTCCCATTTTCATACTGAGAATCATTATCGGATCAAGAACTATGTTGACAACCGTTCCCAACACCATTCCGAACATTGCTGTTTTGGCTGCACCTTCACCGCGAATCAGGTTGCCTAATGCACATGAAAGCACTACAAATACAGCTCCGTAAGCGCAGCACGAAAGATAATCACGCGCAAAAAC
>JBNMHA010000093.1:0-9207 GCA_050872545.1 Spirochaetales bacterium
CCCAAAAAAGGCACAACGCAAAGTTTTTTCGCCTTATACGCAGATTTTGAATTCGGAAGGTTCATCCAACGGAGTGGGACTTGGATTATTTATCACTTACGGAATTGTAAAAGAATTAAAAGGTTCTATAAATGTTCATAGTATGGGAAGCAGTCAAAAAACTATAAATAAATTCAAAAAATCCATAGATAATGGCAACGATACAACCAATGATTGCGGAACATGTTTTACCGTAAAATTACACCAATTGGCAAACAACCCAATAAACCTGCCTATAAATACGGATTCAAAATTAACAAATACAATTACAGGATTTTCTCCTATATTCGAAAATTACGAACTGACTTTGCCGCCGCCGGTTCCCGATCATTTCAACATTATGATATTGGAAGACAATATTGATTTAAGCTATTATTTGGCGACATCACTGAAAGATACATACAACATTTACCTTGCATCCAATGGGAAAGAAGGAATTAATTTGCTGAAAGAAATTAAAAAACCTGATTTAATAATTTCAGATATGATGATGCCGGAACTGGACGGATATGATTTTCTCAAGTATCTAAACTCAAATGAAAATTTTAAAGATATTCCGTCCATTTTCCTAAGTGCGGCTTCAGATAATGATAATAAAGTAAGGGCATTTCTTTCCGGTGCGGTGGATTTTGTAGCAAAACCGTTTTCTATAGAATTACTCAAAGCCCGAATCAATGCACTGCTAAATTATCAAAAGATAAAAAAAGAACTGTACGAAAAAGACAAATACATAACAATGGGAATGCTGCTTGGCGGAATATCGCATGAAATTTTTAATCCACTATTGGGAATTTACGCTCCACTGGAAAATTTAGAGCTGCTGTTTGAAAACATTGATGATGAAAACTGTCAGCAAAAAGGCTTGAAGTATATAAAGAACATCGAAACGAACATCGTCAGGATAGAAAATGTTGTAAAAAGTCTCAAAGTGTTGTATTATAACCGAGATTTTGAACGTACCAGAATAGATTTAAATGAAATATTGGATTCTATTGCGAATATTTTTGCAGCAAAAATGCCGCCGGACAGAATAAAATTTATTACTGTTGTTCCGGACAATTTCCAATTGGATGCAAACCACGGTGTTTTGATGCAAATTTTAATGAATCTAATAAAAAACTCTATCGATGCATTGGATGGAATCGAAAACGGTGAAATAAAAGTCGAAGCCGTAACATCCAAAAGAAGTTATCTGATCGTTTCGGATAACGGAAAAGGCATCGATAAGGATGATTTAGATTTAATTTTTAATGCATTTTTTACAACAAAAGATGTAGGTAAAGGCACAGGACTGGGGTTATACCTAGTAAAAGACCTTGCTTCAAAAATGGGCTGGCAGGTTGATGTATCAAGTGAAGTCGGCAAGGGAACGGAATTTAGAATTTATTTTAATTAATTGATTTATATAAATAAAGTTAAAAATGGGTTAGATTATGGATACAAAAGCTAAAATATTGTTTGTTGATGATGAAGAAATCATTTTAAGTAACGTAAAAGATTTTTTGGAAGATACGTTTAATGTTGCAACCGAAAGTTCGCCTCAGGCTGCTTTAGAGCTTCTAAAAAATGAAAAGTTTGATATTGTCATATCGGATTTTAAAATGCCTAAAATGAGTGGTTCAGAATTCTTGAGTGCCGCAAAAAAACTAGACGGTTATATTTACGGTATACTGCTGACTGCATACGCAGAAAAGTCCATATTGCAACAAATGATTAATGATAATCTAATCAATAAAGTTATTGAAAAACCATATAAATTGCGTGATTTACGTGACATCCTTGAAGAAGGTGTTGCTTTCTGCCAAAAAAAGAAAATCGAAGCTGAAAAAATCGCTGCAATGAAACTCAGTTTTGAAACATTAAGAAATGAAACAAATGAAGAAATTATCGGAGCAACAACAACTCTTAAAAATGTTTATGAAAAGGTTTTAACTGTTGCAAAACATCCTGTAAATGTATTGATTACAGGTGAAACTGGAACCGGAAAAGAATTAATAGCAAAAACAATTCATTATTTATCTCCAAGAAAATACGGTCCGTTTATAAAAATAAATTCAACTGCCATTCCGGAAACATTGTTTGAAAGTGAGCTTTTTGGTTACAAAAAAGGGGCTTTTTCAAATGCTACACAGGATAAAGCAGGTAAAATCGAGTTGGCACACAACGGAACTTTATTCTTGGATGAAGTCGGAGATATGGAATTAGGCTTGCAAGCTAAACTACTGCGTGTACTTCAAGAAAAAGAAGTTGAGCGATTAGGCAGCAACAAAGTTATGAAAGTTGATTTTAGATTGATTGTTGCGGCAAATAAAAACCTAATGTCTAAAATTGATGAAGGTTTGTTTCGTGAAGACTTATTTTACCGAATGAACGAATTTTCAATTTCACTGCCGCCGCTGCGCGAACGAAAAGAAGATATTGAACCTATGTTTCAATATTTTATGGATAGGTCATGCAAAGAGCTTGACATTCCGCCTCCGGAGTTGAGCAAAGAAGCCTTGAATGTACTGAAACAATGGAATTGGCCTGGAAATATAAGGGAACTTAAAAATGCGGTAAAACGGGTTTGTGTACTTTGTGCCGATGAGAAAGTAATTCTTCCGGAACATTTTGATTTCTTAGGAATGCGAAAAGAGCATACTTGGGGAAAATCACAAGGAATAAACAATGCTATTGAAATATTAAAAAACGGCATTCTTTCCGGACAGGTGCCTTTTTCAGAAATAGAAGACAGAATCGTTGCATGTATTTTGAAGCAATTTAACGGTAATGTAGCCGAAGCTGTCGAACAAACCGGTATTTCCAAAAATCGATTTTACAAAATAAAAGAATTAAAATAGGGGATTCTATGATTCATAAAATAATGCTGCTCGGTTCCGGAGAATTGGGAAAAGAATTTGTTATAGCTGCTAAAAGAATGGGGCAATATGTAGTTGCGTGTGATTCATACAGAAACGCACCTGCAATGCAAGTTGCCGATGAAGCAGAAGTCTTCAACATGCTGGACGGACATGCTCTTGATAATGCAGTGAAAAAACATAATCCGGATATTATTGTTCCCGAAATTGAAGCAATAAGAACAGAACGCCTTTATGATTATGAAAAGTCAGGAATTCAGGTGGTTCCGAGTGCAAAAGCCGCCAACTTTACAATGAACCGTAAGGCAATTCGTGACTTGGCAGCAAACGAACTTGGATTAAAAACAGCGAAATATCGATATGCAAAGACTTTGGCAGAACTAAAAACTGCGTCAAAGGAAATCGGCTTCCCATGTGTTATAAAGCCACTTATGTCATCTTCCGGCAAAGGTCAGTCCATAATAAAAAGTTATGATGAACTTGAAAATGCTTGGAACTATGCAGTGACAAAAAGCCGTGGTGATTTAACTGAAGTTATAATAGAAGAATTCATAAAATTCGATAGCGAAATCACATTGCTGACTGTAACTCAAAAAAACGGTAAAACTTTGTTTTGCGCCCCAATAGGTCATGTACAAAAATCAGGTGATTACAGAGAAAGTTATCAACCTGCACCGATTTCAGAGCAACATTTAAAAGAAGCTCAAGATATGGCAGAAAAAGTTACAGCTTCACTAAGCGGAGCCGGAATCTGGGGCGTTGAGTTCTTCTTATCAAAAGAAAACGGTGTTTATTTTTCTGAATTATCTCCGCGTCCGCATGACACAGGTATGGTAACTCTTGCCGGAACTCAAAATTTAAATGAATTTGAACTTCATTTAAGAGCAGTTTTAGGACTGCCGATTTCTATCCAACAGTTCAGAGCAGGAGCAAGTGCAGTTGTTTTAACAGATTTTGATACAGAAACGATACCGGAGTATACAGGGGTAGAAGGGGCACTATCGTTAAAAAACACAGATGTTAGAATATTCGGCAAACCTTTTACCAGAAGAAATCGCAGAATGGCTGTTGCTTTGACATATTCAGATGAAAATGAAGATATTCAATCATTAAGGGATAGAGCTATAAAAGCCGCTGGAATGATTAAAGTAACAGAAGCTGGTAAATAAAAAATAAGTGACCAATATTTTCAATAGGCCACTTATTTTTTATTAAACAAGACTACCATTGACGCTTCCGTCATTATTAACAGTATCAATTTTTACTCGGTAAATCTCTTTTTGAAGCAGTTTCTGCTGTGTTTTAATTTTAACATCAAGGTAATTCTCTGATTTCCCAGAAAACAAACCGTCATTATTCTTTTCGATCAAGACATTTAGAGTTTCACCTATAAATTTTTCGGCATAGTTTGCTGTTTGATTTTTAATCATTGAACTTATAATATGAACACGTTCATCTCTGATTCGTTCCGGTACCTTAGGCTTCATATCAAAAGCTTTTGTTCCTGAACGAGGCGAAAAAGCAAAAACGTGAATATACGAGAAATCAGCAAGTTTCAGAGTGTTTTGAGTTTCAATAAAATCTTCATCTGTTTCACCCGGGAAACCTAAAATCAAATCGGACGACAAAAAGGGATTTTCTTTACTGCTTCTAATTTTTTTCAATATTGATAAAAAATCATCTGCTGTATATTTTCTATTCATTGCCTTTAAAATTTTTGTACTTCCACTTTGCAGTGCCAAATGAAAATGCGGACAAATACGTTCATCCTTTATAACATCAAAAAAATTCTGCGTTAAATTTTGTGGTTCCAAAGAACTCAATCTAAATCTTACATTAGTTGTTTCATTTAAAAGAAGTTTCAGCAAACCTGCAAAATCCAAAGAATCGCTATGGTAATCAGAAATATTTATTCCGGTCAACACAATTTCTCTGTAACCGTTTTTCTCAAACTGCTTAACTTCATGAACTGTATCTTCCGGACAGCGTGAACGGCTTCGCCCTCTGGCAAATGGAATTTTGCAATACGAACAGAAATTATTGCAACCGTCTTGAATTTTAGTAAAAGCACGAGAGTGACCTAACATTTTTTCTACCGAAAAAGAAAATGTTCCATCTTTAGTTGATGTAAACAAATAAGGTTTTTTAGTTATTAAACCATTCTGAAACAATTCAATAATTTCCAGAATTTGGCTTTTATGTTTGTTGTCAATCAATATATCGGCATCGTGCAATTGCTCCAAATTATTTTCATCCACCATACAACCGCACATTATTACACAAGCACTTGGGAATTCACGCCTAATTTTATGAAGGCTATTGCGACATTTAGCTTCAGCTTTCCCGGTTACGGTACACGTATTAATAATTACAATATCAGGTTCTTCTTCAAAAGGACTCGATACTTTAGTAAACCCGTTTTCCTGCAATAAAAGAGCCATTGATTCTGCTTCATAAATATTTAATTTGCATCCAAAATTAATAATGTGAAAAAAAATATTAGGAGCCGTTGTTTTCTCCTTTTTTCAATTGGTCATACGCACTTCTGGCTTCAGCATTTGCAGGTTCAATTTTCAGCAAAACTTCGTAATATTTCATCGCTTGCTTATTATTTTTTAGCTTTTCATTGACCTTACCAAGCAAAAGAAGATTCTGAACATTATTTGGTCTTAATGTATTTGCTGCACTCAATGCAGTATCTGCTTTATAATAAGCTCCGACATGATAATAAGAATCGCCTAAGTAGTAATACATAAGGTAAGTATAAGAATCTACCCACTTATTTTTTATTTTTGAATATTTTTCAAAGTACTTAATACTGTCACTGTACTTATTTTGGAAATAACATGCTTCACCGAGATTTTTCAAAACATTAACATTAATAGGATTTATATTATAACCTTCAATAGATATTCTTTCCATTTCAGGATAATCTTTTAATGCCTTATAATTCCATCCTAAAATGATATAGATATTTATTCTTCCGGGAAATAGCTTTCTTTCCTCTTCAAGAGCACGAATAGAAGCGTGATAATTACCTTCAGAATAGTAATCCCAGCCGTTTTTTTGGCGAACAACAGGTGCAGCAGGCTGCGCTGGTGTTGTATTTTCAGCAGCCGGAGCCGCCGCATCTTGGGCAAAAATTGTTAATGTAATTAAAAGAAATAAATTAATAATCGCAATCTTTTTCATTGTCTAAACCTCAGAATCATTTGTTTTTTGTATACTTATCGGCATTGAAATTTTACCGTTAATACTGCAACCTTTTTCTATAGTGAGCAAAGGCGCGCTTATGTCTCCCATAATTGATGACGGAGCATGAATGTAAACTTCTTCGGTTGCAGAAATATTTCCTACAATTTTACCAAAGCACTGCAAGACTTTTGTTTTCATATCTGCATTAATAACCGACATAGGTCCTACTACAATCAAATTATCAGATTCGATTGTTCCTTTCAGTGAACCTTTTACCATTAATGCATCTTGTGTTTTTATATCACCTTCAAAGAAAAAATCTTCCTCTAAAATTGTATTAAAAAATTCTTCATCAATTTTTTGAAAATCATCAATGGGCATCTGTTGTTTTCCTCAATTTTTTATTTTAAGTAACGAAACCAAGTATAAAACGAATTTACCGCATCGGTTCCGTAAAAAGAAGCAGAACGAGCTAATCGACTCATTATGTCTGAAGCAGTAATCTTTTGAATATTGGTAATTTCTTTTGAAAGGAATAAATCAAAATCATCTGCCAATCCGATAACAAGAGCCATTTCATCAATAGCATTTCCTTTTATCCCCTGCGGGAAACCGCTTCCGTCCAAACGTTCATGGTGCTGATAAATAAAATCAATTGTACGTTTTCTTAAAACATTGCTTAATCCTAAAGCTATTTCACGCCCTTCTGTAGGATAAGTTTTAAAGATTGCAGTTTCTTCCGGAGAATAATCAATTCTTCGTTTTTCGATTAGTTCTTTAGGCAAATTTAAAAAACCAACATCATGAAGCAATGCAGCTGAAAATACTTCTTCCAAGACTAAAGCATTATGCTCTTTTCTTTTCTCTTGCATTCCCAAAGCAATTACAAACGAAAATATAGAAACATTGACTGAATGAATAAATAATTTTTTTGAGAACTGATATATTTCCAATAACTTTTGCGCAAGATGTGCATTTTCTTTAATAACACCGGAAATTATTTTTTCGCATTCTTTACGCTTATTAAATTCAAGATGTGAACTTTCACTTGGATGAAAAAGCGGAGATGTCTTCAAAATTTTTATACAATTCTCTGCAATAGCCTCGCGAATCTGACTGTTTGTATTATGTTCAATAGTAGGAACAACTTCTATTGGACCAAAACATTTTCCTTCCATTCTCATTAAATCAGCTTCTGTCAGAATTTTTTCAATATTCAAAAAAATCTGCCCATTATATAAAAACGGCTTGAACAGCCTGTATTTTTTGCCTTGTTTAATTAATGGGGCTAACTGCCTCAATGTATATTTTTCTGTAGCTGACATTAAATCGCTTCTCCTAGTATTTGTAGGTACGTTTTTAATTTTTTCTATACCATAATTTATAAAATAAAGTAATCATTTACGACAACAGAAAAAAGAGAGTGCCAAAAAAAGCACACTCTTTTTCACTTGTTTATTTTTACTGCAATGCTTCAATAACCAAAGCACCCATTTTTTTTGTTCCGACAATTTTATCTGCAGGATAACCTTTTCCTGCAATATCGCCTGTTCTCCAGCCGTCATCCAAAACTTTTTCCACTGCATTTTCAATTGCCAAAGCTTCTTTATCTAAATTAAAAGAATAACGCAGAAGCATTGCACATGAAAGAATTGTTGCTAAAGGATTTGCTTTATCCTGTCCCGCAATATCCGGCGCGGAACCGTGAATTGGTTCATAAAGTCCCGGACCGCTATCGCCTAATGAAGCTGATGCTAACATTCCGATAGAACCAGTGATCTGACTTGCTTCATCGGAAAGAATATCACCGAACATATTGCTTGTTGCTATAACATCAAACTGTCCCGGATTACGAACAAGCTGCATTGCCGCATTATCCACATACATATAGCTTACTTCCACTTCAGGATATTTAGGTGCCATTTTTGCGGCAACTTCACGCCATAATCTGCTTGATTCAAGGATATTTGCCTTATCAACAACGCACATTTTTTTGCGACGCTTCATTGCTGATTCAAAACCTAACTTCAGAATTCTTTCAATTTCCGGAACACTGTAGCGTTCTGTATCCCAAGCTTCGCTGTTGTCTTCTTTTCTTCCTCTTTCACCAAAGTAAATTCCGCCGGTCAATTCTCTTACAATTAAAATATCAAGACCGTTGCCTGCAATTTCCGGTTTCAACGGACACGCTGCGGAAAGCTGCTTAAACATTACAGCCGGGCGAAGATTTGCATAAACTTTCATTCCGCCTCTAAGTCCCAAAAGTGCCTTTTCCGGACGTTTATTACCGGGCAGATTATCCCATTTCGGTCCGCCGACAGCACCCAAAAGAACAGCATCGCTAGCACAGCAGATTTTCAAAGTTTCTTCCGGAAGCGGTTCGCCTGTTTTATCAATTGCCGCACCTCCGGCTAAAACTTCTGTATATTCAAAATTATGACCATATTTTTTACCTACTGCATCCATCACACCGCAGGCTTCACGTATTATATCCGGTCCGATTCCGTCACCGGGAATTGTTGCAATTTTATAATTTGCCATTTGTTTCTCCTCAAAAAAATAAATATTTGCACATTATGCAAAAAATGTCGGTGCATAGTAGTAGAAAAAATCGGAAAAATCAAGATTATTGACAGAAGTACGCATTTTTACTATAGTCAGCTTCAATTTTTTCTGAAATAAAATGTATTTTAAGGACTGTAAATGAAATATCAGATTGTTGTTTATCCTGACGATCGCTTAAAATTGACATCTTCTCCGGTAGAGAAAATCGATGAAGAACTGATTGATTTAATAAATGAAATGTTTCGGATAATGTACGAATCCGACGGTTGCGGTCTTGCCGGTGTTCAAATAGGCGTTATGCTGCGTTTGTTTGTTATGGAAATAAAGGGCAAAAAATACGTAATGATTAACCCAGAAATATTGGAAAAATCAAAAGATTATTCACTTCAGGAAGAGGGCTGCCTTTCTTTACCGGGAATAGGTGCGGAAGTAAAACGGTCAAAAAAAGTTACCGTAAAATACACGGATATAGATGGAAAAGAAAAAATTCTGAAAGCCAGCGGACTTTTGGCAGTCTGCATTCAGCACGAATATGACCATTTGGAAGGAA
>JBNMHA010000094.1:0-9150 GCA_050872545.1 Spirochaetales bacterium
AAAGCGTACCGGACTGAAAAACAAAGAGTTCAATATTTACAAGTTCAGAACAATGGTTGTGAATAATATGTCCGATACTTTGCAGTCAAGTGAGAGCGATCCGAGAAAAACTAAAATCGGGGACTTTCTACGCAGAACAAATTTAGATGAGCTGCCTCAATTGTTTAATATTTTAAGAGGAGAAATGTCATTTGTAGGTCCAAGACCGCACATGATTAAGCATACTGAAGAATTTTACCAGAAGTATGATAAATATATGGTTCGCCACTGGGTGAAACCGGGACTTACCGGCTGGGCGCAGGTCAACGGCTGGCGCGGTGATTCTGATATTGAAATGCGTGTAAAATTTGACATTGAATATATAGAAAACTGGACATTTTTTTGGGATATTAAGATTATATTTTTAACTATATTTGGAAAAAAAGCGAGAAATCATGCGTATTAGAAAATTATTAAAACAAAAACTTTTGATTGCAGCTTGTGCCGTTTTATCGTTATTGACATCATGCACATATTACTCTGTTGTGTCTGATGATGTGAAAAATCTTTCTGTGGAAAACAGTGAAACGTTCGTTTATGCACGCAATCAATTCCAATTCTTTCTGCGTGAAGTTACAGTTTGGACACTGGAGGATTTTTCATCCAATTCGCCGTCTGAACGTCATAAACTGCGAAAGTTTACTGTGGGTAAACGTGTTGCGGCACAGGACAGCGTGCTGGAGCAATATAAAATTACACTGTTTGATAACGGAACTGCAATGTACAACTATGTATTGAAAAAAATTGACAGTTCACAGGAAAAAAAATCCGACAGTCCGTTTATGTTCAGTTTGGAAACAGATACCGGTAATGTTTTAATGACAATGAAAAAGGATATAAGCGAAGATATTTTTGGGTTTAATGTTAATATCGGAGATGAAACATATAGATTGTCCGGTGTAAAAGGTAGAAATAAAAATGTATTTGCTGCAGCTTTTAATAAAGTTGACAGCGATGAAATGTTGTTCTGCATGAAAAAAAATGCCGGTTATTTTTCCGACCGCATAGAATTTGATATTAAACGTTTAAACAATCCGATTGATGATGTAATTTTTGTTTCTGTTGCAGCGGTGTGTGACAGCATAATTTGCAAGGTATCCGGCGGAGGATATAAAAATTAAAATGGAAAATGCGGAAAGTAATGTAGTAAAAACCAAAACTTTTTCATTGAACAAAAATGCTGTTGTCAGAATGATTTACAGATTCAATTTTATGAACAGATGGTATGTGTTTGTCGGCATATATGCGCTGCTTGTTTTGTATCATCTGGCGGTTGTTGTGACCGGACAGGGAACTAATACATTTTTTGTAGTGTTTATTTCCGTTATGTATGCCGCACCTATTTTAGGTCTTGCTTTTTCATTTATGCTTATTAACAGGTTTCTTACTAAATCTGATGGGCGAATGATGATTAATGTCTGCGATGTAAAAATAATGCCTGCCGGAGTTTGTTTTTTTACCAAAGACAACATGATACACTTTGCTAAAACGGAACAAATTTACAGATTGGCAGAGTATAAAGAATACTTTTTGATATTTTTAAGCAGCCATATTTTTATTCCTGTGCCTTTGTCTGCATTTGAACAGGGAGATAAACAGAAAGCGATTGAAATATTAAGGGCTGAAAATATAATCTATTCCGGCAAACTGCATTGAAACAGGTGTAAAGCTTTTAATTGAAAAAATTAAAGTACATTAATATGTGGTTTAATTTCTTTTTTTTCCTGCCGATACTTATTTATGAAACACTTCATCCGGTCTGCGGTAATCGGAAATTCTTTCTCAAGGGATAATTATGAAAGTAGCTTTGAAAGGCATGTCTTCCAATCTGAATAAAAAGATGTTTTTTCAGAAAATTATAGATTGGATAAAAAATTTTAAAAGCATAGAAAAAAGATCAATAAAAATCACATTGATTTTTTGGCAGATGGTGATATTTCTTGCCTTCATTATATGTTATTTCTTTACGACAATTATTGACTCAAAATTATCCGGGAAAGAACAAGTTAAGAACTACAATTCTATGATTATGCGGTATAAGCAAAATACATTAAGAAATTCTGTTCAGTTCGGAATCAGTCTGATGAATGTCGATTATGAAAATTCGCAGGTGAAGTCAACCGAAAGAAATATTGAAAAATATGAAGTTGAAGAACATTACAAACAAAAATTAACAAAACAATTACGTGCTCTGCATTCAAGTGAAACTTCTTTTTATTTATTAAGCGAAGATGGAGTAATGCTTGTAAATACAAAAGACCCGTCTTCAGAAGGCGTAAATCGTCTTGATATGACGGATGAAAACGGAGTAGCTTTCTTTGATGAATTGCTAAAGTTAGCATTGCAGGGTGGTGGATTTGTAAATACTCATGAAGTTGTTGGGAAAAACGAGTTCTACAATATTTATTATGGTTCATATTTTGAGAAATGGAAACTTGTGTTAATAGCATCATCTTCTATGGAAGAATTTTTTGATGCAAGAAAACTTCAAGCAGAACATACAGCTAAGTGGAATAAAATTCAAATTGTTACATCACTGTTGATGGTTATAATTTTCATTATAGGTGGAAGTATTCTTATCAATTACAAAATTGAAGATATTTTTGTAAAACCGATTAACATGCTTATCGGGAAAACTTATGAGATTGCAAACGGTGATTTGACCGTGAAATTTGATTTCCATACAAACAATGAATTTGAAAGTTTAATAAAAGCATTCAGGCTTATGGTGAATAAACTTTGCGAGCTGAATGCCAAAATTTATAATTCTGTTATTTCACTTGATAAGCACATGCGCGGACTTTATTTCGCATCCGGCAATGTAGAAAATTATACGGAAAATCAAGTTGTTACATTATCAGAAACAAATAAGAATTTTAATCAGCTTGGCGAAATGATGGAAAGAATTTCAGAAAATTCTCAAAAATCTGAAAACCTTGCTTCTGCGGCTATTCAAAAAGTAGATAACGGTCTTACCTTTATGGGAAATCTTGACAGTGAAATGCAGAAAATTGAAGCTAGTTCTGTTCAAATTACAAATATTATCAATGTAATGAATGACATTGCGGAACAAACTAATTTATTGGCATTAAATGCGTCGATTGAAAGTGCGCGTGCAGGGGAAGCAGGACGCGGATTTAATATTGTATCTGGAGAAATCAGAAAACTTGCGGAAAAATCAACCGAAGCGGCAAATGAAATCAGAGATTTGATTATTTCAAATAATGATTTAATTTCTGTAGGTGTAAAATATACAAAAGAAGTTACTGTAAGTTTGCAGGAAATTTCTAATGCAACGCAGCAAATTTTGAAATTGGTCAATACGATTAAAGAAGAAATTTTCGGTGCAAATGAGAAAACAAAGACAATTACAAATGCTTTTACCGAAGTTTTTGATGTTGCACATGAAAATATGTCATCGGTAAAAACCGTACAGAAAACATTGAAAGAATTTGTTGATACAACGATTGATTTGCAGAAGTTTGTAGGTCAGTTTGATGTTCGTTCGGACAAAGATAAAGAGCAGCAAACGCATATAGAAGAAGTTCTTTCCGTAAAACTGAAAGAGGCAGAAGAAATCTTGAAATTTCACGGCAATAGTTTTCTTCCTACAGGAAACTTAAAGAAAATAGGCGAGTATCCTTTGCAGGAAATGTTGATTGGTGAAGAAATTGTCACAGGAAATTTCTCTATTGTCGATGAAATTTCAAAGAAAGTGAAATGTTCCGTTACATTAATGCAGCCTAGTGATGATTGTCTTGTTCGTGTAGCTACTACTGTACGTAACTTTGATAATACCAGAGCGATAGGAACCGTTATAGGAAAAGAATCTGAAGTTTATAAAAAAGTAGTAGATGAAAGACAAGTATATTACGGACGTGCTTTTGTTATAAATCGACGTTATGTAGCTGTTTATAAACCTATTGTAGATGAAACCGGCTTTGTAGATATGGTGTTGTATTTAGGTATTCCGGAATAAAATGTTAGCGGAAACAAAAACAATCTGACGAGGAGAGCAATGTAATGGAAATAGAGCAAAAGATTAGAAAAATCCAAGCTATTCTTCGTGATTCTTCTGCAAGTGAGGGAGAAAAAGATGCTGCCAGACAGCTTTTGGATAAATTGCAGGATAAATATGCAATTGACATAGAAATGCTTGATGACAGTAAAAAAGATTGGTTTACGATTAAATGCAAAGATGAACATGAAAAAATGCTTCTGTTAAGAATTTTGACTTCTTACCGACTGAAAGCATACTTGAAGAAAAATTGCAGCCGCCTATCTATACTGTTTTATACGACAGACAGTTATTTCCAGATTATAAGTGCAGAATTGTCATATCATAAATATGTTTTGTCTAAATATTTGAAATCAGTGACAATTAATTATCTGCACAAATTTGTGCTGCCTTATCAGCTTGCAGATGCCGACACAGAGCAGGCAACTGATAAATTGACAGATGAAGCAGCAGCAGCGGCGGCGTTTATGTTTTATGACAAAAATTATACAGCTAAAAAACTTTTGTTTTGACCGATAAAAAATGAATCAGCCTTTTAAGTTACTTCAAAAAGCCGCAGCTTCATTCTTTCTATTCTAATAGCGCAGGCTGGAACCTCCGATGAATTCCCTTACAATTGATGTCGGCGGAATATTATCTGCCGGAATATTGATGAAATACGACAGAAAGTTCAGCAAACGAGAAGCCTCGCCGTAATACGGACTGTCCGGATTTACCTGACGCAGAATAGGTTCTGCATATACTTTTAATACGCCGAGTTCATAAATCAGCGCAGAATTAAAGTAACCATCCGCATCATTTTGAAATGGGAAAATGTTGTTCTCTTCACCTTGCCGTACTGCCGGCCACATTTCCAATGTTCTTTCCGCACTGTGCCCGCGATAGTTATAATCACGCACAAGTCGTCTTATTACTCGGTTGTCGGTTGTAGGAATTCTGTTTGCCTTATCAATATTTATGTGTGTTAATGCAGAAATGTATATTTTATACTTATTTTTACCCGGAATCATGTAAGTCATTTTTTCATTAAGACAATGAATTCCTTCGACTACGATAATTTCTCCGGGAGCCAATGAATATTCTTCCTGTGTTAATGAGGATTTGCCTGAAATGAAGTCAAAACGCGCCAGTTTAGTTTTTCGTCCGTTAAGAAGTGCGCTGATATGTTCATTAAAAAGTTCTCTGTTTACTGCTTCTATGCATTCAAAATCGAGGCTGCCGTCTTCGTTAAGCGGAGTTTTTTCTCGGTCGACAAAGTAGTCATCGACTGAAATCGTGCGCGGTGTAAGCCCATGAGCGCGCAGTTGCAGTTCTAATCGTTTTGAGAAAGTTGTTTTCCCGGAAGATGATGGTCCGGCAATAGCAACTAAGCGAACATCTTTGCGTGAAACAATGTCTTGCGCAAGTTTGATAATTCTGCTTTCTTGCAGAGCCTCTTCTATAAGAATTAAATCATTAATTTTTTTATTTATTACAATTTGGTTTAATGCTCCGATAGTGTCAACATGAAACAATTTGTCTAAGTTCTTATATTCACGGTAAACTTTAAATATTTCCTTTTGCTCAGTGAATGTTTTAGGAACAGATAAATCTTTTCGCGACGGAAATTGCAAAATAAAGCCGTTTTCATAAGGAATAAGCGTAAAAATTGGAACTTGTTCTGTATTTGCTGCCAATATGTTTTGCAGAATCCCGGAAAAATTATCACATTGGTAACAATTGACGGTAGGAACTGCGCATGTTGTAAGCAAAAGCAGTTGCTCTTTTTTATTTTGTTCTTTGAGTAATGTTACTGCATTATGGTAGGATATTTTTTTTCGGATTATTGCTTTTTTCTCGGTAATGTCATTCAGCATGTCATTTTTCAATGCAGCTATTTCTTTTGCCGTCGGCGTGTAATTTTCAAATTCATAATAATAACCGGCTCCGAGTGAATGCATAATTGTTAATGTGTACTCGGGAAGTAATTTTTGTGCGGCTTTTTCCAGCAGAAAGCATAAAGTGCTGCGGTAAACTTCCATTCCTTCACTTGACTTAGGTGTAAGAAAGTAAATATCGGCATTAGTTTCAAGACAGAACCGCAGCGGCAAAATTTGATGATTTACTTTTGCGCAAATGTAATTTTCTTTTTCATCAGCAGGAACCAACTCTAAAAGCTGCGTGCCTTTTTCAATTTCTATAGGTGAGCTGTCGTTTATCGTAACTTGTATTTTTTCCATAAAACCTCCATTATTAAGAGGCATTTTAGCGGATTTTCAGAAAAAATACAGAGAAAAACAAAAATAGCTATTTATTACGTTTCTTTACGAACGCATACAGTTCACTATATGCGAATCAATAATAGCTAAAGTATTAATGCTTGTTTCCTGCCAAAAAGATTTTGAATTGCAGATAAAGAAAAGCTGATATTTTTCATCTTCCGGAAGTTCAGTTATAAGAATAATCCAGTCTATTAAAACTTTTATTCCTGCGGAATTCAGAAATTTTAACTTTGTTATGTTTACATATACACGTTTTATTTCATGTTCCAGAACATATTGATGCAGTTCCTTAAAAAAGTTCTGCATATACAATTCCGGCTTCATTTGTACAATATTTCCTGAAATATAAACTGTATCCTCTTTAAAAGATAAAGTTACATCATCTTCCTGAACAGTTTCGATTTTATCCATTTTTATGTCTCCAAAAAAAATGCAAGCTAATCAAAGAATCATAATTTCACATACTTTTCAAGTGTAAATGAATGAAAAGCACGCTGCTCTGCCGACCATATTTTGCCGAATGCCGATTCCGTCATTGAAATATCGTAATCATGACTTACAACGGCAAGTTCTTTTTGTGCTTCAATCAGTTCCAAGCACCATTGATAATACCCCTCATGATCACTTATGAAAATAAATTTACCATTATCTGTAAGTTTTTTTGCTATAAGAGGTATGAAATCAGCCTGAAATAAGCGATGTTTCCAGTGACGTTTTTTAGGCCAAGGATCTGGAAATGTCATGTAAATTTTTTCCAAACTTTTATCGGGAAACATTCTTTCTATTGAAATCCCTGCTTCTCCGCAAATCCAGCGCACATTGGACAGATTCAATAAATTTTCTTTCATTCTGCTTTTTACAATTCTGTAATCTTTTAAATCTATCCCTATAAAGTTTTCAGAAGGATTATTTAATGCCTGTTGCGTAAGAAAATGTCCGTTACCGCAACCAATTTCAACAATAAGTAGATTATTATTCCCGAAAACTTCATTCCAATCAACAAAGTTAATATCTTCCGGCGGTGTAAAAGTTGTTTCTAACAGCGAGTAGTCGAAACCCTTTTTTTTGAATTTCATGAGGTCTCCCATAGTGAACTGAATCTACAGAATAACAAAGAAATTGAAGTTGGTGAATAGCTATAGTGTAAATGTTTAGAAAAGCTTTTATGTATTTTTTCAATGAGTATGTATAATGTCAAAATAATTACTTATGAACAGGAGAAATTATGAAAGGTGTCATTATTGCTGCCGGATACGGAACACGTTTTTTACCGGGAACCAAAACTATTCCTAAGGAAATGTTTCCGCTTGTTGATACGCCGGCAATTCAATTGATTGTTGATGAATTTATAGCTTCGGGAATTAAAGATATTTTAATTATTACAAGTCGGCGCAAGAAATCAATGGAAGATTTTTTTGACAGGGAAGTGGAGCTTGAAAATATTTTTTCAAAAGAAGGTGCAGATTCAAAGTTGTCGCTTATAGCTGCATCAAATGCAAATATTTTCTTTTCACGTCAATTGGAAATGAAAGGTACCGGACAGGCGATTTTGCAATGCCGACCGTTTGTGGGGAATGATCCGTTTGTAGTGGCTTATCCGGATGATATTGTTTTTGCTGATACACCGTTGGCAGCACAGCTTGTATCTGTTTATGAAAAGACCGGCTGTTCGGTTTTGGCAGCGCAGAAAATTGACGCTGATGTTTCAAGATACGGGGTGTTGGACTACAAAGATGAAAACGGAATTCTTCGGGTATCCGAAATTGTAGAAAAACCGGCTGCAGGAACAGAACCAAGTCATACAATTTCTGTAGGGCGTTACCTTTTTACACCGGATTTATTTCCATTACTGGAAGAAGATTATAAAAAGTATTCAGGCGGAGAATTTTATCATATCGGCGCAATAAATGCATTGGCAAGAGCCGGTAAAATGTGCGCTCACTGCTTCAGCGGACAGCGAATAGACGTCGGCGACAAGCTGGGATATATTGAGGGAATTCTTCGTTATGCACTGACCAGAGATGATTTAAGGGACGGAACATTAGAAATAATGAAAAATATTGTAAAATAATTGTTATCTTGTAGTTAAAAGTGATCTCCAAACGCATTAAAGATAAGTGTAATAATTTATTTTTTAAGGAGTATCTCTATGGAAAAACAATTGAATCTTACTTTAATGGAAGGACGGCTTACAAGGAACCCCGAATTTTTGCAGACATCGGGCGGCGGAGTGTGTAAATTTGATATTGCAGTTAATAACTCAATCAAATCAGGAAATGAAGTCAAGAACATGGTTGATTTCTTTTCTATTACAGCTTGGAATAAGTTAGGGGAAATTTGTTCCAAATATTTGAAAAAAGGTGCAAAAGTCAGAATAAGAGGACGTTTGAAGCATGATTCTTGGACTTCAAAAGACGGACGGAAAATGTCGAATGTTCACATTGATGCGGCTTCTGTGGAATTTATAGGAAGTAAAAAACGCCAAAATGACGGAGCCACAGCTTCAACTTCTTCACATGAAGAAATTAATCCTTATCAGACAGAAGCTTCAATTCCATTTTAAAAACTTTTAATTTGTTAAAAAAACACAACAGTTACGATTAATGCATGACTGTTGTGTTTTTTTGTTATTTCTGTATATGACTTGATTCCAGCACTTGATGTAAGAATCTGCTATGTTTTACAGGAGATTGCCGGGTTATGCCCGGCAATGACAAAGGAGATAAAAGCCCGAAGATGACAAACTGTAATGTAACTATTAGGCGATACGTCTTGAAGTACCATTGCACCTCGTACAGCTTGTTCGCTAAATATCTTTGAACTACCGTAAGG
>JBNMHA010000095.1:0-8951 GCA_050872545.1 Spirochaetales bacterium
GCTATAAATAGTGACTCTTTCTTTTTCATGATTTCCCGTCCTTTGCAAATTGTTGTTCTATATTCGGTGTTATCGAAAATATTGCGGATAATCTTGAATATGGCAGCTTATCGGCGATAAATAATTACTTAAAAATAAAAAAATCCGGCATTTTGAAAAATCAAAAAACCGGATTGGCTAATGAAACTTATGTTTTAGAAAATTTTAACCATTGATATTCAGCATTCTCGGTGCTGCATTGGAATAAACTTTGTTGGTATTTGTAACTTTTTTTGAGCGAACCTGCTTAATTTGCTGCTGTAGGCTGTCAAGTGTAGATGTCAAGTTTTCCGCATTTGCACCGGCTTTCTTCTGAACATTTTCAGACAATCTGTCTATGCTTTCCTTTAATCCCTGCAATGCCTCATCTTTTTGATATGCAGAAGTTCTGTACATTTTCTCCAGCGGTTCCAGAATAATTTTCAACTGTGATAATTCTTTAACAACATCTTTTTCAACTTTTGCATGAGACAACAATTTATCCGCATTTCTTGTATTAATATCAATTTCTTGCTGATCCAAAAGTTTTAAATAATCTTCAAGCTTTTCTTTTTGCTCTACTAAATTTGCTCTTATTCGTTTTGCCAAAATTTCAGGTTGCAACATTAATTCCTCCCGCTTGCTTTGTAATTCCTTCCTGCTGAATGTTTTTAGAAGCCTGTGCCCAAGCCTCGCGCAGTTCCGTAAGATGACGGCGGACTTCCAGCAGCGGAGCTTTATCTTTTTTTATATTTCCTTCTATTAAACGATTATTCATATACATGTAGATACTGAATAATCTGTTTGAAAATTCTCCGACATCCATATTTAAAGAACTCATCAATTCTGAAATAATATCTTGAGTTTTTACGATGTTCACGTGAATCTTTTCAATATCGCCGCCGGACAGTTTTTCTTTTTCCATAATTTCTAGAGCTTTGTTTAGAAATTTAATTGCCCCATCATACAACATTACTACAAGCCGCCCTTGGTCTGCCGTAGTAATTTGTGTCTGTTTGTATTGCTGATAAGGATTATTAATTGCCAAAACCATTCCTCCCTAAGTAAATCAAAGACTCGAATTTACGCTGATAGTTACCTTATTGTCGGATAAAAAAAAATAATTGTTAGTGTTTTTCTGCTATATATCTTTGCGTTTAATCTTGAAAATTGCGACATCAGCGCGCAGATTAGGCAAATTATGTACTGGAACCATTCCGTATTTTGATTTTCGGAAAAAGTAATGTGCAAGAATTTCGATTTGGTTTTCTTCACAGAAATCATAGAAATCGCGAACGGTTAGAAGCTTGATATTCATTGTTTCGTACCATTTGTCCGGCAATGTTAATGTAACCGGCATTTTTCCGCCTAATAAAAGTTTGAATCTAATTTTATACTGACCGAAATTAGGAAAACTCAATATTGCTTCTTTTCCGACACGAAGCATTTCATCGATTAATTCTTTAGGTCTTAAAACCTGTTGCAGTGTATGAGTTAGAATTACGGTATCGTAAAAATGATCCGGAAAGTCCAACGGCAGATCGTTAAGATTCCAGTGAAGTACATTTATATCTTTTTCAATGCATGAAAGAATCGCATTGCAGTCAATTTCTATTCCATATCCGACTACATTTCTTACTTCTTTCAAATGTTTCAGTAATGTTCCGTCACCGCAGCCTAAATCAAGTACACGGCTATTTTGTGCAATTTCATCGGAAATTCTGGCAGCAACAAGTTCTTTAGGCAATTTCATTATTTATCTCCTACATTTTTCAGAAAGTTTTTTACGGCACCTTCCTGTATTTCATTTGGGAGTAAAAATGAATCGTGACCATAAGAAGATTCTACATTAATATAAGAAACATCTTTTCCCAAACTGGCAAGTCCTTTTGCCATTTCCCAACTGTCTGCCGGGGTAAAGTGCCAATCTGAAGTAAATGAAATTATCAGAACTTTTTTATTAACATTTGAGAATGCCGAAGACAGTGTTTTTTTACCGCCTTGCGTCAGGTCGTACATGTCCATTGCTTTGGTAAGATATAAATAACTGTTAGCATCAAACCGTGCTATAAATTTTGTGCTTTGGTGTCGCAGGTAACTTTCTATTGCAAACATCGGTCCAAATCGGCTGTATGATAATTTTTCGTTAATGACATTTTCCTGAATCATTCGTCCGAACTTATTTTCCATTCCTGTTGTCGAAAGGTAAGTAATATGAGCAACCATCCTTGCTATTCCCAGTCCGCGTTCCGGCTGATGTTCTTTTCCGTAGTAGTCTCCCTCTTGATAATAAGGGTCGGCAAGTATTGCATTACGACCGACTTCATAAAACGCCATAATTTGTGACGATGTCTTATATGCAGAGGCAATAATGATGAAAGATTGCGCTATGTCAGGATAATTTGTCATCATTGAAACTGTTGCCATTCCGCCGAGCGATCCGCCTATTACACATTTTAACTGCTTAATTTCAAGATAATCAATGAGTTTTTTCTGAACGTTCACCATATCATTTACGCTTATAAAAGGAAAAGATGAACCATAAGGCTTATTTGTAAGCGGATTAATAGAAGACGGTCCGGAAGAACCCATGCAACCGCCGAGCAAGTTTGCACAGATAACAAAATATTTGTCTGTATCTACTTCTTTGCCGCGTCCGACAAGAGAATCCCACCAACCCGGAGTGGAGTTGTCTTCATCATGAGAAGATGTGACGTGTGAATCACCTGTAAGCGCATGAAAAATCAGTATCGCATTGCTTTTGTCTTCATTCAGTGTCCCGAAAGTTTCATAAGCAACAGTGATAGGTCCAAAAGGAGTTCCGCTTTCCAGTATGAAATCTTTGTCTTCCGCAAAAGTGTAATATTCTATGTTCTTATAAGGAATTTTCTTAGACATAATCTTTCTTTTTCAAAATTAATATTCCGAGAAATATAGTATAATTTTAACTTTTTGTCATCAAGAATTGTTGTGGCGGAATGTTTTGTCATCTTCGTTTTTTTTATCTTCTTTGTCATTCTAGCACTTGTTTCCAATGTCATTCCCAACAGCTTTTAGCCTTATGTCATCTTCGGGCTTGACCCGGAGATCTATTCAATTGTTTTATGGCAGATTCCCGTGTTGCTGCACGGGAATGACAAGAAGCACAAGGGACAGACCCTAATGCCAAAGTAGAATGCGAGCCTATTTCAAAACTTTATCTATAATTTTGTTTATAGGCTTAATTTCTTATTGCATAAATTTGTTTATGGAATGATTATGTTTAATTTATAACATTGTTTTGATAGTTTTTAGCAAACCCGTCTCTAAATTAATTTTAGGATTAAAATTGATAATCTTTTTAGCGTAAGATATATCTGGATTACGACTCAATGGATCGTCTTGCGGTAATGGTAAATATTCAAAACTTGATTTACTGTTTGTAAGTTTTTTTATTATTTCAGCAGTTTGTTTTATGCAGATTTCTTGTGGATTTCCTAGATTTACAGGTCCTATTATTTCTGTTTTTGAAGTTATTAATTTTTCCAATCCATCCATCAAATCGTCAATATAACAAAAACTTCTTGTTTGCTTTCCGTCTCCAAAAATTGTTATATTCCTTTCAGTTAATGCCTGATTTATAAATGTACTGATAACTCTACCATCATCGATACGCATATTTGGTCCATAGCAATTAAAAATTCTTGCTATTTTTATTTTTGTTCCATAAATTCTGTGATAGTCAAAACATAAACATTCCGCTACTCTTTTTCCTTCATCGTAACAACTTCTGATTCCATTTGGATTTACATTTCCAAAATAATTTTCTTTTTGTGGAGTTTGGGTTGGATTTCCATAAACTTCACTTGTTGATGCTTGTAAAATTATAGCATTATTTTTTCTTGCAAAATCCAGCATATTCATGACACCAATGACATTTGTTTTCAGAGTAAAAATTGGATCTTTTTGATAAAACTTTGGCGACGCAGGACACGCTAAATTAAATATTTCATCACATTTTAAATTTAAATTATCTAAAGGAAAAATAATATCATGCTCGATAAATGTAAAATTTGAATCTGAAAGCAGTGGTTCAATATTCTTTTTTAGACCAGAGTATAAATTATCAATGCAAATAACTTTATGATTTTCAGAAATTAATCTCTTACAAAGATTGGAACCGATAAATCCGGCACCTCCAGTAACCAAAATAACTTTTTTATTCATTATTATATTTCCTGTAAATGGCTTCCCATGATGAAGAAATTATTTCTTTAAATGGAACTTTTCCACAAGAGCGATTACTGCATTTGCATTTAAGATTACAATCAAAAGTAATATCAATTTCTATTTTTTCTGGATTTGAATAAAAAGATTTCCTTCCAAAAAATATGTCTTTTTCGGTAAGTGGATTCTTATTCAAAATTTCAAAGATAATATTATTTTCTTTTGTTGTATTCTGCATAACTTTCTTTCCAAGTTTTAGAAATTATGTTTCTGAAAGGTTCTCGTTGATTTCTAGGAATAAAATTTCCCATGTTGGAACTATAATGTTTGAAAAAGCCACAATATTTGCAGCATATTTCAAATTGTTTTTTCATCAACTCATCTGTTAAATCATTAAAAGATTTTAGTCCAATTCCAAGGTTCATAACTCTGTCGATTCCTGAACAATTAGGGCATGCGAAGTAACCATTTTTATTCAGTCCAAAACCAGAGTCTGCGGCTACCCAGCAGCCTTTAGAAAAATCTGCATTTTTAAATTCTGAATCATCAATAGGAGCATCATTAAAAGAAGTAAAAAAATCAATACTGTTGTCTGTTTTATAAGAGTTATAATCAATGATTACATTTTTAAATTTTTCAACATCCTTACATAAATCACGTGACTTACTGATTTTGCCATTTGAAACAACTTGAATTACCAAATTTGAATCAAACTTATCCGCATATTTTGTTTGCAACAATTCGATAATATTAAAAAAATCAGGGTGTAAAGTTGGCTCGCCGCCAAGCACGTTTATTCTTTCCCATTTTTTCCCCAGACGAATACTTTCGTTAATAAAATTTTGAATATCTTGAATTGTCATTTGGTCAGTAGATGGAGCTTCTCCACAAGAACGAATGCAACCTTTGCAGTTTAGATTACACAAAAAAGTTATATCAATATCAATTCTGTTCTTATTGGTAACAAATGTCTTACGGTCTAAAATGATTTCTTTTGACTCAAGAGTATGCTTTTTTTTAAATCCGTCTCTACATTATCTCTTCCCAAATATTTTACAGTTTTAGATTTTTTATCTACAAAGTAATTTATGAAATCTAATTGGAGCGGTTTGCTGCACATTTCTACCATTGGAATCATTTTTGCCATTTCTTTGTGATTTTCATACCATTTTCTTTGTGAAATTTTTAGTTCTTTGTTTTCATAGGTAAAGTGGTTAAGTGGAATTGAATCAAAAAGATATTTTTTAAAAGAAATCAAGCCAGACCAAACATTACTGATTTTTGTTCTTGGATGTAAGAAATCAACAGATTCTCTATAATTAGTTTTAACTTCTCCATTTATAAAAGCTACACCACAGGTTAAATCACATTGATTATCTTGATATTTCTTATATAAACTTGATAAAGCCTCATTTCCTATTAAGGCATTATCTGCTTCGGCACAAACGATTACCGATTGTTGATTTATGCAAACATTGTGAATGGAAATAAATTCACATTGCAAATCTGTGAGTTTATTTCTACCTCTTATAAAAGTTATTCTGTCTTTATAATCTTTAATCAAATATTGTATTAAAAATCCTATTCCATTTTCAGAACAGTTATCATAAAGAATGATTCCAAAATTCTGTAAGTTTTGACTTAGTAAAGAATACCAGAATCTTAAGAAGTTAGATGGTTCTGTATTATTTATGATAGCAACTATGACTAAATTTTCATTACGTTTAGAAATGCACCAATCATAAAAAGAACCTTGACAGTCAAAATTGTCATACTGACATTCTGGAATTTCCAATTGTTCTACTCTGTCTAAAATATTCATCCAAGTGTAAACTTCTGATTTTCTGTAATTCTGCGGATGGATAAAAAATGTTCTATTGTCTCCACCGCGAATTGAGCAAGTTCCTGTATTTTTTTGATGAATTTCTGCGGAACGGTACCAGGTAAGATTCAATTTGCCGTCTTTATCCAGACTGTTTGGAAATGGTCTTTGATTAAAAAATCTTTTTTTATGAAAAAGCCCCATTCTGACTTCCGGTACAAATCCACCATTTTCAAAACCGAAATAAGGTTTGCTTTTTTTATTGTAAATATTAAAACCAACGGAAATCACTTTTTCATTTTTATCTAGTTCTGTCAGCATATCTTGTAAGTAATTATGATTAAAATCTTTCCGTCCAATCATAACATCACTGTCCATTTGGAGAATATAGTCTCCGTTACATTTTTCAAATGCGGAAAGTTGAGAAGCAACAGGAACATTTCCTGTACTATGAGTTTGAGCTGTTTCCAGAGCGAACCAGTCTTTATTGATTTTTGCAGCATCGTCAGGATTAAAAATCACATAACGGTCAATCACTTTTTCTTTTTTTAGTTTTTCTGCAATTTGAATAACTTTTTCGTAATCAGAATTACTTGTATATTGCCGTAGAAAATTATCTTTTTTTGAATCAATAGAAAGTAAAATTTCCTGAAAAGTTTGTGGGTAAGACAGTTGTCTGACAATATGTTTTACAACTTGCTCGATTGTGGCAACATCCATAGCACAGGTTTTTATAAGTAATGAAATATTTCTATTGCACTTTTGGATTTTTTTGTATCCCAAATATACTTCGCAGTTTGATAATTCTGAAATTTCAACATGGTTTATTTGAATATTTGCAAGATATAAACTTTCTTCTTTGAGCTTTATAAAAAATAATTTTTCTAAGTTTGGAAGTTTATCTAAGCTATAATTTTCATATATTAAGGCGGAATTCTTTTTGAGTTGTATGTTTTTTAACACACTTTCAGACTGTTTAAATATTATTTTATTAAAGACTTTAGTTAAAAATTGAGAAATTCTTTTTAACTCAGGTAAATTAAAATTGTTAATTGCACTACGCTTAATTTTTTCTATATTTTCATTATTTCCATACTTTATAAAAATAAACATTCTGACACATGAATTTAAAAATAAATTATCAGAATAATAAGTACAAGCCCCCATATCAATTACTTTTAACATCCCGTTTACTCTAATAAAATTTTCAGGTTTACAGTCACAAATTGTAATCTTTTCTTGCCAACAATTTGCTAAGAGATCTATTGCTTCTGTTTCTGTATAATTGGTAATTTGTTCGCCTTTTTCGTAATTGTATTTTTCAACAGAAATCTTAGCTTCAATTTCAATAATTTCTTCCAGTTTATAAAAGGAATTAGTAATAAAATGATGTGTTTTAAAAAAAGTTCGATACCATTGTGTGTTGTTCCAATCAGTACTTTCAGAAAAAATAACTTTGTAAACCCATTTATTCTGAAAAAATACAACGCCTTGAGTTCCAATTCCAAGATATTCAATATAAGTCAGTCCCAAATTATTTAGAATTTGTTTCGATTTTTCGATTCGTTCCTGATTATTCATAGCTTTTTATCTCTTCTAAAAGTTTTTTTCGAGCGTCAAGATAAATATTTTTCTTTTTATTATCATCTGTGAGTTTTCCATTAATATTATAAACTGTTAGAAGTACATCTTCTGCAAATGATAATTTATAATCATCTTTATTCCAAAGAAGTCTTGCTGTAACAAAATGATCTTCTGCACTTGGAACATCTGGATATTCTTTTAAACTTTTTAGGGTCATGAATGTATTGCATGAAGGTAATTCGTTCTCGGCAGTACCTGCTGCCATTTTTTCTAATAATTCCAATAAATATTGATGGTTTTTCAGTTTTTCATTGGCTCTATTTATTCTATCTAAAAGTTTTCCGTTCATTTTTAGGTAATTTCCAGCAAAAATCACATCTGCATTGTTTAAATCTTTTATTTCTTCTATTTTAGAAAGAACTGTGTCAGAAGAATAAATGTCGTCAGAATCCAAACGTCCGATCAATTTAACATTTCCGAAGTATTTTTTTATAAATTGATTTATAAAATTACGAGTTCTGGAAACATTGCAAAAATTAACTTTCCAATAAAGTACATTATCTTGCTGAAGAAAGTTTTCTATTTGATTCTTCCAATTGTCAACAGATGAATCATCTACAATAAGTACGTAAACTTTTGTTTTAAGATTTTTTTGATTTAATACAGACTCTAATGCTAATCTTATAGTGGACGAATTATTATGAAGAGCTATTCCGATTACTATTTTTTCTTCTGTCTGTTGAAAATGAACTAACTTATAAAAGTTGTGAATATTATCTGCATTTTGATAAGAAAACAACTTTTTGGAACGTTCTAAGGAACGTAAGATTATTTTTTGTGAGTAAATATGAATAAACTTTTTATAAAAAGCATCTAACCCTTTTTCTTTTTTTATTGGGTCATAAGTAATTGTTCCAAATTCGGCAAAATGATTTACCAGTATTTTATTTACAATAGAAATTACAGGTTTTTTTTTCTGATTTAAAAAACGGATCATAAAATCACGATCTGCACAACTTGGTAATGTTTCATCGAAACCCCCAATTTTTAAGACAGAATTAAGTTTAAAAAACATATTGCTTCCTTGTACTCCCGGATTTCCTATTAAGAAATTGTCAATTTTTAAGTCTTCCAGATTAAATCTATGAGCTTTAGAACAATCACTACGTTTTAGAAAAGCAATAACTTGGTCAGGAAAAATTTTTGCTTCTAAAATTTTTTTCTCACATTCTTCAATGTATGTTGATTCCCACATATCATCATCATCTAAAATTGCAATATAATCTTCCCGTGAAAAGTGCTTATTATACCAATCAAAACC
>JBNMHA010000096.1:0-8902 GCA_050872545.1 Spirochaetales bacterium
AATTACACCCTGATGAAATTTGCTTGTGACGTGATAATGTACGCCCGCCTTTTTGATTCTTCTACGTGACATAGCTCCTCCAAAAATTTTTTGTTTTTCTATGTGTGTTAGGTGGAAAAAAAAGGCAGTTGGCTCTAAATTTACTTTTTATTTACTTGTAAGGTTGTTAATAAATAGGTGTGTGTTGAGGAAAGAAGCTTTTATAATATGCAGAAATAGAATTGAGGTCTGGTCATTTATTACATTTGTTGAACAACTAGCGAACTTGTTGTATGACAAAATGCTCAGAGCTCAATCCCAAAATGGAATCGAACTCTGAGCACAAACAAAGAAAAGAAGCCTCAGAGACAAAAAAAGCGGCTGAGAAAATCTCAACCGCTTCATATCACTAATAAATTGCAATAGGTTAGTGCGCTTTTGTAGCAACTTCTTCTGTAATCTTAGAAATAAAAGTATCCAACGGCATCTGTCCCAAATCGCCGTCCTTTCTGGAACGCACAGCAACAACATTCTGTTCTATTTCCTTATCTCCGATTATTACCATATACGGAACTTTTTCCATTTGGGCTTCACGGATTTTCAATCCTATTTTTTCATTTCTGTCGTCAGTTTCTACACGTAGACCATAAGCCTGCAGTTTACTTTGAATTTCCTTTGCCTGCTTTACGGTTCTGTCTGTCAATGGCAGCATTCTTACCTGAACAGGGGCAAGCCAAGTTGGGAAAGCACCGGCGTATTTTTCAATTAACAATGCTAATGTTCTCTCATAGCAACCTAAAGATGTTCTGTGGATGATGTAAGGTATTTTTTTCTGACCGTCAACATCTACATATTCCATTCCGAATTTTGCAGCAAGGAGCATATCAATTTGAATTGTAACAAGAGTATCTTCTTTGCCGTGAACATTCTTAATTTGAATATCAAGTTTTGGTCCATAAAATGCAGCTTCGTCAATACCGATTGAATATTTTATTCCCAAGTTATCAAGAATTTTACCCATTAGGCTCTGAGCTTCTTCCCACTGTTGAGCAGTACCTTCGTATTTATCTGTACGTTTTGGATCCCATTGGCTGAATCTGTAAGTTACATCCTCTGCAAGTCCTATAGTTTCAAGTATATATTTTGCAAGCTCAAGACAGCCCTTGAATTCCTCTTCCAATTGCTCTGGGCGCAGAATTAAATGACCTTCTGAAATTGTAAATTGTCTTACTCTTATCAGTCCGTGCATTTCGCCGGAATCTTCATTTCTGAATAATGTGGAAGTTTCACCTAAACGCATAGGCAAGTCTCTATAGGAACGCATTCTGTTTAGGAAAACTTGATATTGAAATGGACATGTCATTGGACGAAGCGCAAAACATTCCTTTGTTTCATCGTCTGGATCACCTAAAATAAACAAGCCGTCACGGTAATGATCCCAATGCCCAGAAATCTTGTAAAGTTCTCTTTTTGCCATGTAAGGCGTTTTTGTCAGAAGATAACCGCGTTTTTCTTCCTCGTCCTCAACCCAACGCTGCAATGTTTGGATAATTCTTGCACCTTTAGGCAGAATAATAGGCAGCCCTTGACCGATAATATCTACAGTTGTGAAAAGTTCGAGTTCTCTTCCCAATTTATTGTGGTCACGTTTTTTAGCTTCTTCTAATTTTGTAATGTATTCATCCAAATCAGCTTTTTTTTCAAATGCAGTTCCGTAAATACGCTGAAGCATTTTGTTTTTTTCGTTGCCGCGCCAATAAGCACCTGCGGCACTCATTAGTTTTATGTTTTTTACGCGTCCTGTGGATTCTACGTGCGGACCGGCACACAAATCGGTAAAATCACCTTGTTTATAAAAGCTGATTACAGAACCTTCCGGCAAATCCTTTATTAATTCTACCTTATAAGGTTCGCTGCGTTCTTCCATGAAGCGGATTGCTTCTTCACGCGGAAGTTCAAAGCGTTCTAGCGGTAAATTTTCCTGTGTGATCTTTTCGATTTCCTTTTCGATAATTTTCAAATCTTCCGGAGTGAAAGCTTTGTCTACATCGAAATCGTAATAAAAACCATTATCAATCGCAGGACCTATTGCCAATTTTGCATTAGGAAATAATCTTTTTACTGCTTGTGCCAGCATGTGTGAAGCTGTATGACGATAAGTCCATCGACCACCTTCATCTGCGAACGTGAGGAGTTTTACCGTGTGATCTCCATGCAATTGCGTGAAAGCGTCGCTGCGATTTCCGTCGATTTCGGCTGCATAGGTGGCTTTACGTAAGCGTGGGCTGATTGATTCAGCAATGTCAAAAGCTGTAATTCCGTCATTATATTCTTTGACAGAACCGTCCGGTAAAGTAATTTTCATTTTAAACTCCTTTAAGTGATCGTAAAATATTGCAGTTTATTACTCCAATCGATACGAATTGTCAATGAAACACTTAAAACAAACATTACTTTGTTAAAAAAATATTAAAATCGGTTTTCATGATTTCCTTAATATAATATAAGTTGCTTTTTAATCTGAACAAACTTCAAAATTAAAGGAGAAATCAATGAACATTGAAACAATCTGTACGCAAGGGGCTTATAATCCCAAAAACGGAGAACCTCGTGTAATTCCGATTATACAAAGCACTGCATATAAGTATGAATCAAGTGAAGAAATGGGGGCACTTTTTGATTTGAAAAAATCCGGCTACTTTTATTCTCGTCTGCAAAATCCGACATGTGACTTGGTTGCGAATAAAATTGCAATGCTTGAAGGCGGTGTGGCTGCGATGCTTACGGGAAGTGGACAGGCTGCTAATTTTTACGCTGTTTTCAATATAGCGCAAGCCGGCGATCACATTGTTTCATCTTCTGCAATCTACGGCGGTACATTTAATCTGTTTAATGTGACAATGCGTAAATTGGGCATTGATTTCACATTTGTTTCGCCGCAGGCAACGGAAGAAGAAATTAAAGCTGCAATTAAACCGAATACCAAAGCGATTTTCGGTGAAACGATTTCAAATCCGAGCCTTGATATTCTTGATATAGAAAAATTTGCAAAGGCTGCTCATGATAACGGTGTGCCACTGATTATTGACAATACATTTGCGACACCGATTAACTGCCGTCCGTTTGAATTCGGTGCCGACATTGTCACTCATTCCACAACAAAATATATGGACGGTCATGCAACGGCAATAGGCGGTGTAGTTGTAGACAGCGGAAATTTCGATTGGACTCAAAATGATAAATTTCCGGGACTTACAAAACCGGACGACAGCTATCACGGAATAATTTATTCTGATTTAGGAAAAGCTGCTTATATAACCAAAGCTGTAGTTCAGTTAATGCGTGATTTAGGTTCTGTTCAATCTCCGCAAAGTGCTTTCCTTTTAAATTTGGGACTTGAAACATTGCATCTGCGCATTCCGAGACATTGTGAAAATGCAAAAAAAGTCGCTGAATATCTTAAAGATAATCCGAAAATCGAATGGGTAAAATGTGCAATGCTTCCGGATGATTCACAATATTCGTTGGCAAAAAAATATATGCCTAACGGTACATGCGGCGTTGTGTCGTTTGGAATCAAAGGCGGACGAAAAGCTGCAACGGTTTTTATGGACAGTTTAAAATTGGCTGCAATCGTTACGCATGTAGCAGATGCAAGAACTTGCTGTTTGCACCCAGCTTCAACTACACACAGACAACTTTCGGATGAACAATTGAAAGAATGCGGAGTTTCTGCCGATTTGGTTCGGTTCAGCGTAGGTATAGAAAATGCGGATGATATAATTGCCGATATTCAGCAGGCATTAGACAAAATTTAATGTAAGATTTCAATCTTGCAGTTTAGACCTGTTTTTGATTACCTAATCGGTAAATCAATAAACGGGTCTTTTTTTGTTTAATTATTGATTGGCAGTGAATTGAATGATGTTTGATAGGTGTATGATGTATTAAAAATAATACATATTTATTTTATTTATATGTGTTTGCGGCAGTATAAACAGTATGTCTATGAATACATTCTCGAATAACATTAAAGTATAAAAAAAATATTTTTTATGATATAAGAAGCAAGTTATTTATTGAACAAAATGAATAAATTGAAATTTTTCAGTCAGAAAATGGAGTTTGCAATGAGCAAAAAAGCATGGGCAGGACGTTTTACTGAGTCCAATTCGCCGTTATTTGAAAAAATGAACCAATCACTGGGTTTTGATATTAAAATGTTTAAAGAGGATATTGCATTAAATACTGCATATTCAAAAGAATTGAACAGAATCGGAATTTTGTCATCAAAAGATTACCAAGCAATCGCAGTCGGTCTTGCAGAACTTGAAAAGGAAATAGAAGAGAAAGGTATTGATATTTTTCCGGAAGACACGGAAGATATTCACATGGGAATAGAAAGTCTTTTGGCGGAAAAAATAGGCGATGTGGCAAAAAAAATTCATGCCGGAAAAAGTAGAAACGACCAAGTTGCTACAGATGTGCGAATGTACGTATTTAATCAGGTCAAAAAAATAATCGATGAATTGTGCGAGTTATTAGCTTCTCTGCTGAAGCTTGCAGAGGATAATCAAGATGCGGTAATGCCGGGATTTACTCATTTACGTCAGGCACAACCGGTTTTATTTTCACATTACATAATGTCGTTTTTCTTTTCTATGTCTCGTGATGTGGAACGTTTTTCAAACTCTTTAGACAGAATTTCCACAATGCCGCTCGGAAGTGCCGCATTAGCTGGTTCCGCATATCCTCTGAATCGTGAAAATCTTCGCAAAGATTTGAATTTCAGAAGAATTTCATGCAATTCAATGGACGGAGTTTTATCGAGAGATTTTTTGCTGGAAGCACTTTCCAATATATCAATTTTATCAATCACATTATCGCGGCTTGCCGAAGATTTCATCTTGTTTTCATCGGAACAGTACGGCTTTTTCGACCTAAGCGATAAAGTAACCACAGGTTCATCCATTATGCCGAATAAGAAAAACCCGGATTCATTGGAACTTACGCGAGGAAAAACAGGACGTGTAATCGGTAATATGACCGGCTTATTTGTAACTCTCAAAGGTCTGCCTTCTACTTACAACAAGGATTTGCAGGAAGACAAAGAAGCTGTTTTTGATTCGATGGAAACTATTATTGATGTTCTGCAGGTAACTACCATTTTAATAGACAGCATGAAAATCAACGAAGAAAAAATGCGTTCGTCAATCGATTCGCTTTCTTTTGCAACTGAACTGGCAGATTTTCTTGCAAAAAACGGACTTCCGTTTAGGGAAGCACACCACATTGTCGGGCATATTGTTCTTGATATGGTTAATCAGAAAAAGGATTTAACGTCACTTTCCGAAAATGATTTGCTTCAGTATTCGGAACATTTTAAGAATATTGGCGATGATTGGGGCGATATTGAGAAATTCCTTGCAAAAAGAGAAATGCCGGGAGGTACAGGGCGTGAAGCTGTAAAACAGGAATTAAAAGACGCTACGTTATTTTTGGAACATTGGAGCTAAAGAATGCAAAATGATGATTTTATCATTACAGCGATTTCACAAAAGGGAAATCTTGTAGGATATTTTACTTCCATTAGAAACTGTGCCGAACAAGTTCAGACTGCACATAAAATGAATAATGTATCAACAGCTGTTTTTGCTCGTGCGTTGTCGGCGGCAGTGTTGTTGTCGGGCAATCTGAAAAATCCGGATGACAGACTTGCAATGAACTGGGATTGTACCGGACCGGTGAAAAAACTTTGCATAGAAACTGATGGTTGTGGCAATATACGTGGTTTTATCGATAATCCGCAGTTGGAATTTATCGAACGAAGTGTGCTGAACGGAGAATTCAGTACGGAGCCGTATATCGGTTTTGGTGAATTGACAGTGTCGCGCGAGACAGGCGACAGTGCACCGTACCAATCTATTGTAGTAATAGAAACTGGCGAAATCGCACAAGATCTTTCGCTTTTTTTGGAACAGTCATTGCAAATTCAATCAGCGGTAAACATTGGGCTGTCAGTCGATAAAAACAATAAAATTTTGTGTGCCGGCGGTCTGATGCTTATGGGACTTCCCGGCGTGACGGAACAGGAAATAAAGGATATGCATAATGAATTTCAGAAGATTACCAGTCTTACTGATGTTTTGTGCAAAGATGAGCAAGCTGTCCTTGAGATGTTTAATTCATTAAATATGGATATAATAGGAAACAGAAGCATTCAATTTCATTGCAAATGCAGCTTGGAAAAAGTTAAAAGCGTGTTGAAATCATTGAAACCTGAAAGTTTGCAGGAATTCTTGTCGAAAGATAACTGTTACGAAACGAGCTGCAGGTACTGTGGTGCCCAATATAAAATTACGAAAGAGGAACTAAATGGATAATTCTCTTACAGAAATATGTCATGCAGTTAGCAAACTTTCTCATATAGATAAAATTGAACAGTTCTTTAGGGAAATTCTTTCAGAAAAAGAACTTGAAGATATTCAGCTGCGATGGGAGCTTATGAAAAAACTTAAAGAAGGCGAGTCGCAGCGAAATATTGCAAAAGATCTTCATATTAGTTTATGCAAGATTACGCGCGGTGCTAAAATACTAAAACAGCCAAACGGAGTTATTAACCGCATTTTATCGGAAGAGCAGGATTTTAAAGCATAGCGGTTACTTCAAATATGTTATTTTCAGACATCTATTAAGAAAACTCATGAGTGAAGCTTGAAGATGACAAATTATTTCTCTATTAATGTATAAAAATTTTGCTAAGGTTAATAAAAAAAGCACCTTCTGAAATTGATTTCGATTTCTGAAGGTGCAATTATTAATAGAAATGAAGTTTAACCTGATATTGGCAGTGCGAAAATAATGTGACGAGGGCATTTTTCCGCACATTTTCCGCAGCCGGTACAAAGTTCTTGGTTTATTTGTGCTAGATTATTTTCTACTGTTATCGCTTGAGCCTCGCAATTTTTTACACAGATTTTGCAGCCAATGCAGCCTACATCACATGCCACACGCACATTTTTTCCGTTTTCAACAGATGAACACTGCACTGAATATTTTGCTGTTTCCGGAATAATTTCAATTAAACCATTAGGACAGACTTTAGCACATGCTCCGCAACCAATACAAAGGTCACGGTCTACAACTGCAATTCCGTTTACAATTCTTATTGCGTTTTTGCTGCATGATTTTGCACAAGAGCCGAATCCCAAACAGCCTTTTGTACATAATTTTGCGCCTAACCCCGGAACAACGGAAACTTTTCGACAGTCGGATAATCCGTTGTAGTTATACTTTAATTTTGTTTTGTCACATGTTCCGGCGCAATGAACAACTGCGATTTTTCGGACAGTTTTTTCGGCGGATTGCCCGATAATAGAAGCGATTTGTTCCTGATTGGAAAATGCCGCTGCACATGCTGAAATCGGTGCTTGTCCGGCAACAATGGCAGCAGCTAATGCATCGCAGCCGGTAAAACCGCATCCGCCGCAGTTGCTGCCCGGTAAAAGGTCACGCACGCCGCGTACACGAGAATCTTCTTTTACAGCCAGAAGTTTTCCGGCAATTCCCAAAATTATACCTATTATCAATCCAGTAATGCCGACTACCGACATTGCCTTAAAAATCGGAAGAAAAAATGCCATACCTTTCCTCCTTAAACTATACCGGCAAAACCGGTAAATGCAATTGCCATAAGTCCGGAAATCAACAGAACACACGGAGTTCCTCGAAAAGCCTCCGGAATGCATTCACAATTTTCTGTTTTTTCACGAATGCCTGCCATTAAAACAATTGCTATTGTAAATCCTAAAGCGGAGCAGAAGCCGTAAGCAACGCTCTTTGGTAATCCGAATCCGTTTTGAACATTGGACAAAGCAACTCCAAGTACGGCACAGTTTGTAGTGATTAACGGAAGAAAAACACCTAAACTTTTGTATAAAGCTGGACTGGTTTTCTTTAATATCATTTCCACAAGCTGGACAAGAGCCGCAATTACCAGAATAAATACGATAGTTTGAAGGTAGTTTAGACCCAACGGTACAAGAATGTAATTAAAAATCAGCCAAGTGAAAATGCTTGAAATCGTAATAACGAAAATTACGGCAGCTCCCATTCCGGCGGCTGTCTTTGTATTTTTTGATACGCCTAAAAACGGACAAAGTCCGAGAAATTGACTCAATACTACATTGTTTATCAGCGCACTACTGACAAGCACAAGTCCTAATTTTTGAAGCAGCATTTTATTTTACCTCCTTATCTTTTTCGGAACAAAAACCGCCGCAGCCGCAGTTTAAACTGCATGAAGCACAATTTTCGGTTTCAGATAATGCTTTTGAATCTTTTTTCTTTATTTTAACTGCATTTTGAATTGCAGTAAGAGCTGCTAATACAAAAAATGCGCCCGGAGCCATTACAAATATTGTAAAACGAGGAAAAGCTTGCGGTAAAACTGTAATGCCGAAGATTTGCCCGGCACCGAGCAATTCTCTGAACATTCCTATAATTGTAAGTCCTGCGGTAAATCCCAATCCCATTCCGATGCCGTCGCAAATTGAAAGCAGCGGAGAATTTTTCGACGCATAAGCTTCTGCACGTCCAAGAATAATACAGTTGACAACAATCAGCGGAATATAAATACCCAGAGCTTCATTCAATGAATAAAAGTAAGCTTTTAGTACCATTTGCACAACAGTAACAAATGATGCGACTATGACAATGAACGCCGGCATTCTGACTTTTTCGGGAATTGCCTTGCGCAGCAGTGAAATCATAAAATTTGACATTATAAGAACAGCTGTAGTAGTAAGCCCCATGCCGGCACCATTTACCGCTGACGTGGTAACTGCAAGTGTGGGACACATTCCGAGCATTAACACAAATGTCGGATTTTCTTTAATCAGCCCGTTGTATACACGTTCTGCAT